>VAZR01000310.1:0-2528 GCA_005888515.1 Alphaproteobacteria bacterium
TCCGGACAAAATAGGCGAGACTGCGCAATTCCATGGCCGGCCATGCTACACCAACTCGACCCGCCATGCCGACAAGTTATGGAGCGGATCAAACATCGGCATTTGCGGGATGCCGGGCCCGGGCCTAGTCTTTGGCTCGTTTCAAGGCCGAACGCTAGAGGAGCCGCCATGGAATTCGGCTGGTATCACGAATTTCATCGTCAGGTCGAAGGCCAAAGCGACGCCGATGCGTTCGAGCAGGGCTTCGAGCAGGTTGAGGCGGCGGACCGCTGGGGCCTCGACGTGTTCTGGCTCGCCGAGATCCACCAGCAGGCGCGCCGCTCGGTGCTGAGCGCGCCGATGAATGTCGCCGGCCAGATCGCCGCCCGCACCAAGCGGATCAAGATCGGCACCGCGGTCCATGTCCTGCCGCTGAACCATCCGCTGCGCCTTGCCGAGGAGACCGCGACGGTCGACCAGGTCAGCCGCGGCCGTTTCATCCTGGGCGCCGGGCGCAGCGGCAACCCGCGCGGCTACGCCGCCTACGGCGTGCCCTATTCGGAGAGCCGCGAGCGTTTTTACGAGACGCTCGAAATCGTCAAGAAGGCCTGGACCGAGGAAACCTTCTCCTATGAGGGCAAATATCACAGCTTCAACGAAGCCCGCGCCGTGCCGCGGCCGTACCAGAAACCGCACCCGCCGATCCGCATCGCCGGCGCGAGCGAGGACACCTTTCCGACCCTGGGGCGGCTCGGCTACCCGTTATTCGTCTCGGTGCGCAGCGGCTCTCTGATGGGGCTGAAGCCGGACCTCAAAGCCTACCGTGACGCCTATGACGAGGCCGGCCACCCCGGGCATGGCGAGGTTTATCTGCGCCTCTCGATGCATGTCGGCGACGACGACAAGCGCGCTCTCGAAGAGGGCGAGCCGAGCATCATGGCCGGCTACAAATCGCTGATCACCCGGCTCGAAGGCTCGCCGAACGCGCGGCGCCGCGCCGAGGTCGAGGAGGTACGTACCGCCACCTATGCCGATGTGGTCCGCGACAAGGTCATCGTCGGCGGTCCCGACACGGTCGTCGACCGGCTCAAGGAATTGGAGGCCGAGCTCGGCATCGACGGCATCCTGTTCGAGCTCAATTTCGGCGCGTCGATCCCGGCCGAGATAATGATGCGCTCGCTGCAGCTGATCTGCGAAAAGGTGATGCCCCACTTCAAATAGGGACATTCAAAGAGGCGGGGAGTTGCCGTGCCGCTCTACCGATTTCTTGCGATTCTGGTGCTGATCGGCGCCGCGATGTCGGGATCCGCGCAAGCGCAGGCACCAGCTCCCGCGCCGGGAAGCGCGCCCACACAGCCGCCGCCCGGCCCGGTTTACATGATCACGTTTTTCGAGGTCGGCACCGGGTCGGCGGATCAGACGATCGGCTTGCTGCGCGACTTCGCGGCTGCTTCGCGGAAGCAGGACGGCAATGCCGGCGTCCTCGCGCTGCATGAGATCGCCCGGCCCGGCCGCTTCGCCTTTGTCGAGCTGTGGCGCGACAAGCCGGCGCGCGAGGCCAACGCGCCGGCCGTCGCCTCGTTGCGCGACAAATTGCAGCCGCTCTTTGCCAGCCCGTTCGATGTCCGCACCAATTACGGTTTGGACGTCACCGGGCCGGCAATCGGCGCCGAGCCTGGCGTCGATAATGCGGTGTATGTGCTGACGCATGTCGATGTGTTTCCGGCCGGCAAGGACCAGACGATCGAGTTGCTGAAGACGCTTGCCGCGGCGAGCCGCAAGGAAACAGGCCATCTGCGGTTCGAGCTGTGGCAGCAGGAGGGAAGGTTCAACCACCTGCCGGTCTTCGAGATCTGGCGCGACGCCCAGGCGCAAGGCGCTCACGCCAACGCGCCGCACACCCGCGATTTTCGCGCCAAGCTCGTGCCGTTGCAAGGCGCGCTCTACGACGAGCGCCTCTACACCGCCATCCGCTGAGCCCGTCCCGCAGCTCTGCACGACTAAAACCGGCTTCCCGGCGAAAGCCGGGATCCATTGATCCGCCTCCCGGACGGCTGAAGAATGGATCCCGGCTTTCGCCGGGACGACGATTTAGGGTCGATCGGCCTGGATCTGGTTGAAAGGATTTCTTCCCTAGGTCAATCCGGCAAAACCACGGCTAATTCACCACCGCGATCAGCTCGATCTCGACCATCGCCTCGGGCTGCGCGAGGCGGCTGATCTGCACCGTGGTGCTGGTCGGGCTCGCGACCCCGATGTAGCGCATCCGTACATCGCTGCACTTGGCGAATTCCGCGTAATTGGTCACGAAGGTATTGGTCTTAACGACATCGGCCCAGGAGGCGCCCGCCGCTTTTAGACAGGCGTCCAGATTCTTGAAGGTCTGCTCCATCTGCGCCCGCATGTCGCCCGGGCCGACGATGTTGCCCTCGAGGTCGCGCGCCAATTGCCCGGCGACATAGATCGTCTTGCCCGGGCCGGTGACGGTCACGACATGCGAATAGGCGGCTTTCCCCTGCTGCATCCTGACATTGACGCCCTCAGGTTGC
>VAZR01000310.1:2535-3667 GCA_005888515.1 Alphaproteobacteria bacterium
AGCGGGAGGAGGGCGCGATGAACACCGCATCGGTCGCGCAGCATTACGGCAGCGCCGGCATTGCCGACCGCGTGCTCGCGGCATTCCGCGAAGCGAACGGGCCGGATGCGGCGGTCACCCCGGAGGCTCTCGCGCCGTTCGATCATTTCCACGGCCGCGGTGTCGCCGCCACCCAGGAGCTCGCGACGCAACTAGCACTCCATTCCGGCGAGCGGGTGCTCGATATAGGCTGCGGGATCGGCGGGCCGGCGCGCTGGTTCGCCGCGAAATTCGGCGCGGAGGTTACCGGTGTCGATCTAACCCCCGAATTCTGCGCCGCCGCCGAGGCGCTGAACGCCGCAACCGGTCTCTCCGGCCGCATCACGATCCTCAATGGCAGCGCGCTGGCGCTGCCGGTGCCGGTGCCGGACGACACCTTCGACGCGGCCTATTCGCAAAACGTGATCATGAATATCGCCGACAAGCGGCAATTCTATCGCGAGGCGTTTCGCGCATTGCGGCCGGGCGGCCGGCTCGCCTTGTCGAATTTATGCGCCGGCCCCTCGGGCGAGCCCTATTTCCCGGTGCCCTGGGCGACGACCCGCGACATGAGCTTTCTGGCGGCTCCGGACGAGATGCGCGCCGATCTCCTCGCCGCCGGTTTCGAGATCGCTGATTTCCGCGACATCACCGCTCAAACACGCGAGGCCCAGCGCCGCACCCGCGAGCGGATCGACAAGGGCGACATGCCGAAGATCGCGGTCGATATCATCATGGGCGAGCGCGCCTCCGAGATGCAGCGAAACTCGATCCGCACGATCGAGGACGGCCGCGGCCTCGCGATCGAGGCGCTCGTGCGCAAGCCGGGCTAGCGCGCCGGCGGGCGGCGCAAGGCCGGCCCAGAACGCGACGACCTCCGGCGAGTAAAACGACGTCGGCGTCCAGCAGAGCCGGCGACCGCTGGCGTCCAGCGCGCGGTCAGCTTCAGGAGGATTGCTATCCCGACGCGCGGCCTATCATGTCTCAATCTGGGGAGTCGCTCACTGAGCTCCGCTTGCCCCGCGCTTCTGTATCTTGATCAGCCGCATGGGGCGCTGCCACCGTGAACGCCGTCCTTCCTATCTGTCCAGTAGCCGTCAGCGCCCTTTTAAAG
>VAZR01000311.1 GCA_005888515.1 Alphaproteobacteria bacterium
CAGATTGGTCAGGCCAGATCGGTCAGCGCTTCGATGTCGCGGATCAGGATCGAGCCTTTCTCGAGCGCGATGATCCCCGAGCGTTTCCAATCCTGCAGGTGCTTGTTGACGCTTTCCCGCGAGCCGCCGACCAGTTCGCCGAGCGCGCGCTGCGAGATCTTGAGCCCGAGATGCGCCGCCGGCGATTGAACGGCCTCGTCGTGCGCCAGGCGGAGCAGAACCTTTGCGATCCGCGTTTCGAGATCGAGGAAGGCGAAATCCTCGACTTGTTCATTAGTGCGCCGCAACCGCTCGCACAACACGACCATCAGTTCGACGCAGAGTTCAGGGCGGCGTTCCAATAGCCTGAGCACCGAGCGGCGCGGCACGACCAGGAGTTCGCAATCCGTAGCGGCGGTCGCGTCAGCGCTGCGCTCCTTGCCGTCGAGCAAGGCGATCTCGCCGAACACGTCGCCATCACGAAATATCGCGACCACCAGCTGGCGGCCGTCCGGCGACGGATTGGTGATCGCGACACGGCCGTGCAGCACCGCCATCATGCTGTTGCCCGGATCGCCCTTGGCGAAGATCTGAGTCCCTCCGGGGTAGTGCGCCACCCTCGCCTCCGCGAGGATCGCATCGGCGTCGCTGTCGCCCAGATGCGAAAACAAAGCACTGCTCCGGAGCAGCTGCCGCCGCGCTTCGTTTGAGCCGAGCATTGCCGTACTCCCACCAGGTTCGCCGCCATGCCGATCCTTCCGGAGCGCGTCGGCAACGGCATCGAACCGTGCTACAATATCCCAAAACTCCGCCAGTTGACCTGCCGTTGGCGGCAATGTTGGCAGTTTTTTTGGATCGTCCCGCCGGCCCGCATGACCCTTCCGGAAATTCGCGAGCGTCTCTCGCCAAACCACGGCAGCCGCGGCGACCCCCCAAATATCCGCGCGATCGACATGCTGGTGCTGCACTACACCGGCATGCAGAGTGCCGCCGAAGCGATCGATCGGCTGTGTGACCCGGAGGCGCGGGTCAGCTCGCATTACGTCGTCGAGGAGGACGGCGCGATATGGCGGCTGGTCCCGGAGGAGCGCCGCGCCTTCCATGCCGGGATTTCGTGCTGGGAGGGTGAGCAGGACTTGAACCGCTGCTCGATCGGGATCGAAATCGTCAACCCCGGCCACGAATGGGGCTATCGCCCATTCCCCGAGGTACAAATGGCGGCAGTCGAGAGATTGTGCCGCGATATCCTATCGCGCCACCGGATCCCCCCATATCGCATCGTCGGGCATTCCGATATCGCCCCGGACCGCAAAAGCGACCCGGGCGAGTTGTTCGCCTGGCGTCGCCTGGCGGAAAGCGGCATCGGATTGTGGCCGACCGCGTTTCAGCGGCGCTTTCGTCCGGAGCGTTGGGACGGGCTGATCGACGGCGAGACCCGGGCGCGGTTGAAGCAGGTCCGCGAAGCGGTCGAGCAGGCGCGAACCAAAGCGGAAGCGGCGCGACGCCGCCGTTTCAATTAATGCCGGTCCTCAGTTCAACCGGGTAGAGGGCGGCTTCTGAGAACGGCGCGCGACGAGTTGGCCGGCCTGGTGGTGTGCGATCCGCCAGCCCTCCGCTTCGCGTACGAACAGGTTGCTGGCCACCAGCGTGCCGCCGTCGAGCTCCTCCTCGCAAATGACGAGCGCTGTGTCGCCATAGACGAACACCCGCTCGTCATAGCACACAATGCGCGGCGCCTCAGGGTTCGACAGGATGCCGCGCCAGCTCTCGATGATCGCGTCGCGATCGGCGAGCGCCGGCCAGCCCGGGTGGATGCAGCCGACCGGTGCGTGGCGCGCCCACAGCGCATCCATAGCCGTCAGATCGCGAGCCGCAAAGGCGCGGTAGAATTCGAGATTGGCCGCGAGCACCGCGTCGCTGTCGGTCATGCTTGCCTCCGCTTTCCCGGGGCAAGAATTAGCCGATCGGGCAGACGCGGCCAATCTGCCGCTGATGTGCCGCATTGAGAGGCAGGCAATGCCTAGAATATAGGCATGCCCAAGAAATAGGCGCTTGCTCCAGCCACGCCGCGGCTTGGCCTCGATCTTGCTCCTGCGGTCTCTGCCGGCCATCAAAGCCGCGCAGTCGCTGAACGAGGGAGCCATGAAAATTTTCCAGGGGACATGCCGCGCGGCGCTGTTCGGGGCCACGCTTCTTGCAGCCACGGTCACGGCCAATGCCCAGACGAGCCCGCCGACGCAGGGGACGATCAAGATCGGCGTCTTGCACTCGCTGTCGGGCACGATGGCGATCAGCGAGACGACGCTGAAGGACACCATCCTGATGATGGTGGACGACATCAACAAAAAGGGCGGGTTGCTGGGTAAGAAGGTTGAAGCGGTGGTCGTCGACCCCGCTTCCAACTGGCCGCTCTTCGCCGAGAAGGCTCGCGACCTGCTGGCCAAGGAACATGTCGCCGCGGTGTTCGGCTGCTGGACCTCGGTGTCGCGCAAATCGGTGCTGCCGGTTTTCGAGGAGCTCAATGGGCTGTTGTTTTACCCGGTGCAGTACGAAGGCGAGGAAAGCTCGAAAAACGTGTTCTACACCGGCGCCGCCCCAAACCAGCAGGCGATCCCGGCCGTCGAATACCTGATGGGCGAGGAAGGCGGCGGCGCCAAGCGCTGGGTGCTCGAAGGCACCGATTACGTGTATCCGCGCACGACCAACAAGATCCTCGAAGCCTTCCTCAAGGCAAAAGGGGTCGGCGCCGAGGACATCAGGATCAACTACACGCCATTCGGCTATTCCGACTGGCAGACCGAAGTCGCGGCGATCAAGCAGTTCGCGGCGGCCGGCAAGAAGACCGCCGTGGTCTCGACGATCAATGGGGACGCGAACGTGCCGTTCTACAAGGAATTGTCCAACGCCGGCATCAAGGCATCCGATATTCCCGTAGTGGCGTTCTCGGTCGGCGAAGAGGAGCTGGCCGGCATTGACACAAAGAACCTGATCGGCCATCTCGCGGCCTGGAACTACTTCCAGTCGGTGAAGAACCCGACCAATGACGGCTTCATCAAGCAATGGAAGGAGTTCATCAAGAACCCGAAGCGCGTCACCAACGATCCCATGGAGGCGCACTACATCGGCTTCAAAATGTGGGTGCAGGCGGTGCGTCAGGCCGGCACCACCGATGTCGATGCGGTGCGGCAGGCGATGTATGGCCAGAAGGTCAAGGCGCCCTCCGGCTTCACCTCGGTCATGAACACCAACCACCATCTGTCGAAGCCCGTGATGATCGGCGAGATCCGGCCGGACGGTCAGTTCGATGTGGTGTGGCAGACCAAGGAACCGATTAAGGCCGATGCCTGGAGCCCGCATCTGCCCGAGGACAAGGGCAAGGTCGCCGACTGGACCTATCCGTGGGTGTGCGGCAACTGCACCGCCGCCAAGTACACGGATTGAATGTGAAGGAAAACCTCTCGCGCTCGCGGCAGGGCGAGAGGTTTAGGAATGCTGCATTTGTGCGTTGCGTCCTTCGAGACGCGCCCTGCGGGCGCTCCTCAGGATGAGGCGGTTTTTACGATGGCACCGAAAACGTCCCTCATCCTGAGGAGGCTGCGAAGCGGGCGTCTCGGAGGATGCACCGCATCACGTCAAGCACCTTGGTTGCGTCTTGCGGGCCTGATGCTTCTCCTCATCCTCGGCGCACTACCAGTGCATGCCGAGGATTTCTCGGTGGTCGTTGCCGGGCTTGGCGGCGCGAGCTTCGCGGAGAAGGAAAAGGCGGTCGTCGCGCTGGGCAAAAGCGCTGATCCGCGCGCCGTACCGATCCTGCAGGCGCTCGGCGGCGACCGGCTGCGCAAAGCACCCGATGGACGGGTCGTTATCGTCGATGCCGTCGCCGCAGGCGCCAAGTTGACCGATGCGGCGACCGGGCAGCCGCTCCCCGACCTCGCGTCCGACAGCCTCGACCGCGTCATCGTCAACAACCGGCTGCGCGGCGCGATCGAGGCGGCTCTCGGCGCGCTGACCCTGTTCAGCCCCGACCGCACGGCACGCCTAGCCGCCGCGCTGGACGCGCTGCGCCACCCTTCGGCCGATACTGTGGCGCTGCTCGAAAAAGCGCTGGCGGCCGAGCAGGACTCCGAAATCCGGACCGCGATGCAGCGCAGCCTCTCCGCCTCGCATCTCTTCGCCGGCAGCAAGGGAGAGCGGCTCGCCGCAATCCGGGCGCTCGCCGGCGCCACCGATCCGCAGGTCAAGAACCTGCTCGACGAGTTTCGCTATTCGGCCAATATCGATCCTGAGCTGTACAAGGCCGCCGGCGAGGCGCTCGCGTCGATCGACAGCCGGCTGCGCTGGAC
>VAZR01000312.1 GCA_005888515.1 Alphaproteobacteria bacterium
TTCATCTCGATGATGACGAGCCGTCCGTCCGCCGGGTTGACCGCGAACTGCACGTTCGACCCGCCGGTATCGACGCCGATCTCGCGCAATACCGCGATCGCGGCGTTGCGCATCAGCTGGTATTCCTTATCGGTCAGGGTCAGGGCCGGCGCGACTGTCACTGAGTCGCCGGTATGCACCCCCATCGGATCGACATTCTCGATTGAGCAGATGACGATGCAGTTGTCGTTCCTGTCGCGGACGACTTCGAGCTCGTACTCCTTCCAGCCCAGCACCGATTCCTCGATCAGCACCTCATGCGACGGCGAGGCCCGCAGCCCGCCACGCACGATCTCTTCGAATTCCTCGGTGTTGTAGGCGATCCCGCCGCCGGTGCCGCCCAAGGTGAACGACGGCCGAATGATCGCCGGCAGCCCTACAACTTCAAGCGCCTCGCGTGCAGCATCTAGGGTGCCGACGAGCCGGCTTTGCGGCGAGGCGAGGCCGATTTTGTCCATCGCCAGGCGGAACAGCTGGCGGTCCTCCGCCTTGGCGATCGCCTCCTGATTGGCGCCGATCAGCTCGACGCCATAGCGCGCCAAAACCCCCGAGCGGGCCAGCGCCATCGCCGTGTTCAGTGCGGTCTGCCCGCCCATCGTCGGCAACAGCGCATCGGGCTTCTCTCGAGCGATGATCTGCTCGACCACTTCCGGCGTGATCGGCTCGATATAGGTCGCATCGGCCAATTCCGGATCGGTCATGATCGTCGCCGGGTTCGAATTGACCAGCACGATCCGGTAGCCCTCGGCCTTCAGCACCTTGCAGGCCTGCGCGCCGGAATAGTCGAACTCGCAGGCCTGGCCGATCACAATCGGCCCCGCGCCGATGATCAGGATGCTTTTGATATCGGTCCGCTTAGGCATCAGCGCTTCGCGGCCGCCATCGCGTTGATGAACCGCTCGAACAGATAATGGCTGTCCTGCGGCCCAGGGCTCGCCTCGGGATGGTGCTGCACCGAAAAGACCGGCAGCCCCGCAACGTGAAGCCCTTCATTGGTCCGGTCGAACAACGAGATATGGGTCGGCTCGACCCCGGCCGGCAGGCTATTGAGCTCGACCGTAAAGCCGTGGTTCTGACTGGTGATCTCGACCTTGCCGGTGGCGTCGTTCCGGACCGGATGGTTCGCGCCGCGGTGGCCGCGCTCCATCTTCCGCGTCTGGCCGCCCAACGCTAGCGCCAGCAGCTGGTGGCCGAGGCAGATGCCAAATACCGGCTTCCCCGAGCCGATCAGGTCGCGCAGCACCGGCACCGCATATTCGCCGGTCGCCGCCGGATCGCCCGGCCCGTTCGACAAAAAGATGCCGTCCGGCTCGTGGCGCAGGATGTCCTCGGTCGAGGCGGTCGCTGGCACCACGGTGATCCGGCAGCCATGTTCGGCGAGCATGCGCAGGATGTTGCGCTTGGCGCCGTAATCAACTGCGACGACGTGAAAGCGCGGCTTTTCCTGCTGGCCGTAGCCGGTCTCGCGTCGCCACACCGTCTCTGTCCATTCGTAACTCTGCCGGCAGGTGACCTCTCGCGCGAGATCCATGCCTTCCAGCCCGGGCCAAGCGAGCGCCTCCTCGCGCATCGCGGCGATATCAACGTCGCCGTCCGGCCGGTAGGCGATGACACCGTTCGGCGCACCGTTGTTCCGGATGTACCGTGTCAGCCTGCGCGTATCGACGCCCGACAGCCCGACAATGCCATGCGAGCGCAGCCATGCATCGAGCGATTGTGTCGCGCGGTAATTGGCCGGCTCGCTGATCGGCGTGCGAATAACGAGGCCGCGCGCCGCCGGCGTCGTCGTCTCTATATCCTCGGGATTGGCGCCGACATTGCCGATATGCGGGAAGGTGAAGGTGATGATCTGGCCGGCATAAGACGGATCGGTCAGGATCTCCTGATAGCCGGTGATCGAGGTATTGAAACACACCTCGCCGACCGCCTGGCCCGGTGCACCGAGGCCGCGCCCCCAAAATACCGTGCCATCCGCCAGCACCAGGGCCGCGTTGCAGTCGGGCGGTCGCGGCTGTTGCATAGCCGCGGTCGGATGGCTCATCAGATGTCCGGTCCTTGAGGCGTGATCGGCGCCGTTCGCCCCCTCTATGCCAATCGGGGCGGCACGAACGGCCAAAAAGGCGCGCCCAAACGCCCCAAAAGATAAGGAGCGCCGCTGTTTGCGTCAACCCGAGCCGGTCGAAGCCGGCCCGTAACGTATCAGGGATTCAACGGCTTAAATAATGGTCCGGAGAAATTGCCGCAGCCGATGAAAGCGTCTAGGCTGCAGCGAAGCCGCGAATCAGGAGGGGGGATGCTGCGCGAGGCCTTCAGCGAGCGGCTGAAACAGGCGATGCGGGCCAAGGACACCCGCACGCTGTCGACCGTGCGGCTGATCCTCGCCGGTCTTAAAGAGCGCGACGTCGCCGCGCGCGGATCCGGCAATCAGCAAGGCATCCCGGATCCCGAGATCCTGCGCCTGTTGCAGGCTATGATTAAACAGCGCCGCGAATCGATCGCGCTGTATCAGCAGGGCAAGCGTCCCGAACTGGCGCAGCAGGAAGAGGAAGAGATTGCAATTATCGAAAGCTTCTTGCCGAGGCAGATGAGCGATGACGAAATCGCCGCGGCGGCCAAGGCGGCAATCGCCGAAACCGGCGCAGCCGGGTCAAGGATATGGGCCGCGTCATGGCCGTGTTGCGCGAGCACCATGCCGGCGTGATCGACCTCGCCCGCGCCGGTGCGGTCGTCAAGCAATTGTTGGGATGAAAGGATGACCGTTTTGGACCGCGGGCGTCTCGCCCGCCATATGCGGGCCAAAGGTCCGCGGTCCCGCAAATAAAGAGCACGCATGGCGTTTCCGCCGGGCTTTCTCGACGAATTGCGCGCCCGTATTCCATTGGGCTCCTTGGTCGGCCGGCGTGTGCGCCTAATCCGCAAGGGCCGCGAGCTGGCCG
>VAZR01000082.1:0-8815 GCA_005888515.1 Alphaproteobacteria bacterium
CGCTGGTTTTCGAGGGCCGCCTCGGTGCTCGACAGGGGCGCTTCCGCCATTTCCTCCTCCTCGCCCGTCCTTTTTGCGGCGGGTCAGGCTAGGGACCGCATGAGTTCGATCTCATCATGCCGAGGAATACCGTGATTGCCTACCACCGGGATCGCCGGACCGACCGGTCGCGTCTGACGCTCGGTCGAGGAAAGTAATGCAACCCAGCCCCAAAACGCTCACACACCTCTTCTCGGCGGCCAGCGTAACATTTGGTGCAATTCAAGCACTTGTGAGGGGTAACCCCATGCACGTTGTTGAGGTACGGCGCGAAGGCGATGATCTCGCCACGCTGATGAGCCGAATGCGGGATTGGCTCGATGTTCACGATATCGAGCCGAAATTCTTCGGATTTGACGCGAGGGTCTTCCGCTTGGAGTTTGCAACAGCGCGCGAGGCGGTGTTTTTCGCTCGCGCTTTCGATGGCTGGGTGGGCGGCGACCGCGAGACACTCGCGGCTTAGCGTGATCGGCTTAGCGCGGTTGTGTTAGCGCGGCTCGGGATCGGGCAGCGCCGGGGCATTTTTCGGAAGCCAAGCAGATGTTTACGATCGAACTGGCACGAGGATCGAGCTGGCAGGAGCCGGTCGAGACGATCGACCGGCGATATTGCGATACCGACAGCCTCGAATTCGCTCTCGCCGAAGCGCTCCATTGGCTGAGGGAAATCCAGCAGACCGCGCCGGCGCGCGGCGCAACGCATTACCGGGTCCTCGGACAGGATGGAACCGTTATCGGAGGACCGGCCCGACTACCGGCGAGCGCCGGCGACCAGAGCTCGGGATAAAGGCGGCTCCGTCGCGGCGCGGCCGCTGTTGCATTTCCGTGCCCCATGCGTAAGCCTTCGGTCATCGATCAGAGCCGGAGACATCGCCGATGACCACGCGCCCGCCCGCCGAAATCGGCATGAGCCTCGACGAGGTCGATACTCCGGCGCTGATCGTCGATCTCGATGTCTTCGAGCGCAATTTGCGGCGCCTTGCCGACCGGGTGCAGGGCGCCGGCGTACGCCTGCGGCCGCATGCGAAGACCCATAAATGCCCGGTCATCGCCCTGAAGCAGATGGAGCTGGGCGCGGTCGGGGTGTGCTGCCAGAAGGTCAGCGAAGCCGAGGCGATGGTCTATGGCGGGGTCAAAGACGTCCTGGTCACGAACGAGATCGTCGGCCGCCAGAAACTGCGCCGGCTGATGGCACTGGCCGGCAGCGCGCGGATCGGGGTCTGCGTCGACGACCCGGCCCAGATCGCCGACCTCGAAACCGCCGCGGCCGAGGCCGGCGTCACCCTCCCGGTGCATGTCGAGATCAACATGGGCGGCAACCGCTGCGGTGTCGAACCGGGCGAGCCGGCCTTGGCCCTGGCCCGCCGGATCGGCGACGCGCCGCATCTGACTTTCGCCGGGCTGCAGGCCTATCACGGCTCGGCGCAGCATCTGCGGACGTGGGACGAACGACAGAAGGCGATCGCCGGCGCGGTCGAGAAGGCGGCGATGACGCGCGACCTCTTAAGCGCCAACGGCATCCCTTGCGACAACATCACCGGCGCCGGCACCGGCACCTTCGAGTTCGAGGCGGCGAGCGGCGTCTACACCGAATTGCAATGCGGTTCCTACATCTTCATGGACGCCGATTACGGCCGCAATCTCGACCGCGACGGGGCACCGACCCGGCAGTTCGAGCCGAGCCTCTTTGTGTGGGCGACAGTCATGAGCCGGCCAACCGAGGAGCGCGCGATCGTCGATGCCGGGCTGAAGGCGCTCGGCATGGATTCCGGGCCGCCCACCGTGTGGGACGAACCCGCCGCGACCTACGAACGCGCCTCCGACGAGCACGGCAGGCTCGGCATAACGACGGCCACCAACCGGCTGAAGCTCGGCGACAAGGTCAAGCTCGTGCCGGGGCATTGCGACCCGACCGTCAACCTCTACGACTGGTATGTCGGGATCCGCGGCGAGCGCGTCGAAGCGGTGTGGCCGATTACCGCGAGAGGCGCGGTCTACTAGGACAGCCCGAGCATCGCGACGCCGTAGGGGCGCATCTGACGATCCTGGGTGCCGAGCACCATGCCCTCCAGGGCGGCCTGCGCGATAAGCAGCCGATCGAAGGGGTCATTATGATGCCGCGGCAAGCCGCCCGCATGTTCGGCATGAGCGCCGGTAATCGTCAGCATTTCGAAGCCCACTCCCGTAACCGCGGCGACGATCGGCCGGTCGAAGCGCAATTTGCCGATGGCTCGCTTGACTGCTATCTCCCAGACGCTGGCAGCACTCACGAAGATTTGGTTCGCCGGATCGACGAGCGCGGCGCGCAACTCAGCGGTGATTGCGTGCGGCCGCTCGTCGGCCCATAGCAGGACGTGCGTGTCGATCAGGAGCCGCAACGATCCTACTCGAAATATTTCTGTAACTCGGGGGGCAACGGCCCATCGAAATCTTCAGCGATGTAGGTGATCCCGAGCAGGTTCTGACCAAAGCGGCGTTTCTTCCGTGGCGGCTGATAAGGCACCAGCTTGGCCTTTGGCTTTCCGGCTTTGGCGATGACGATTTCCTCACCTGCGGCAGCGCGTTCCACCAGTTCGGAGAGGTGCGTCTTCGCGGCGTACAGATTGACGATATCAGTCATCGCTGTTCCTACCGACTTCGGTTCTTGACCAACTTGACCAAGATATGACCGCAATTGCTTACGATCAAGGCACGAACAATCGTGCTTAGGGCCGCAATACCAGCGTGAGAAGGCGCAGAGCTTGAAAGCGGGCTGCCTCTGCCGGGGAGCCCGCGATTCCCAGGCCGATGTTATTCGGCGGGGCCAATTCGTATGGCGCTTCGTGAAGGTGCCAGTCGCGGCGTTGCCGCTGCCTTTTCGGCTCGGCGAGGATGGCGCCGCCGTCGTCTTCCCAGCGCTGGATTTCGAGCGGGGTCAGACCGTGGTTCGGCGATGCCGAGCAGGCCGCGTGTGTCAGACAATCGATGATGTGTTGCGTCATGTTGCGCTTCGCTCCTGAGGTGGCCGGGCAGGCGCCGCGGCCGAGGTTGAGAAGCGCAGAACTTGAAGGCGATGCCTCTGACGGGGAGCCTGCGACCCCCGTACCGTCACTTCAACATGCGGCGCTTAGACCGCCGCTGTTTCAGTATTTCGGGCGGTGCGAGACGGCCCATTTTCTCGCATGCTCGATCGGGGCGCGCGGCGGTTGCGCGGCGCGAAACCGCTTCACCGTCGGCAACGCTTCCATCTGCTCGCGCCAGGTGCAGATCGCCGGGAAGTTCGGGTACATGCCCTGCGATTCCGGCGCAAAGCCGAAGGCGTGGATCATCGGCAGCATGTAGAAATCCGCGAGGGTCACTTCCGAACCCAGCAGATATTCCTTCCCGTGCGACAGCTGGCGCTCCATGACCTGGAGGCAGATCTCGACCTTGGGCATGGCGTGCGCCACCACTTTCTCGTCGGGCGGAATGCCGAGCTGCGGGAACACGTTCCGCTCGTGCGAGACGTGGTAGATCATGTACGGGTAGTAATAACCGTTGATCGCGCTGATCCACTGGTTCATGCGCGCCCGCTTTTGCGGCTCTTCCGGCGTCAGCTTCCGGCCGTCGAACGCCTCGTCGACATAGGAAGTGATCGCGGCGGTCTCGTAGAGCGTGAAATCGCCGTGCCGCAGAATCGGCACCCGGTCGAACGGGTGCAGCGCGAGATGGCTCGGGCCGCCCATTTCCGATTCCAGATCGTGGAACCGGTACGGCACGTCTTTGTGGGTCAGTACCAGGCCTGCGATCTGCACATAGGTACTGCGGGGAAAGCCGAACAAGGTAACTTCGGACATGGTTTTCTCCATGCCGCCGCCGGATCCGATTCGCAGGGAAGAACCAACATTCCGCCACAAGCCCTCGGCCCGGCGAACGGGCGAAGTGCGGTGCTTGGGCGAATGCCTTGGGGTGGCCGGGCGACTGCGATGGGGCCCGACAGTGGCTAGATAGGGGCAACCCGGGCCCGGTTCAACGGCCGGTTAAAATTTTCACTTCGGCCGCGGGCCGGCGGCGACAGCAACCGGTCTAGCTAGGTGGCAGAGCTTGGGTTATATCGTCTCGGACAGATCAACCCAGGGAGGGAGCTTGACATGGCGAAGGGGCAGAAGCGATCCAACCGCGAAGCCAAAAAGCCGAAGCAGCCGAAATCGCAGAAGAAGGGCGCCGTGTCGTCGACATCGTCGAGCGCCGGCGGGGCAAAGTCGCAAAAACGCTAGCGAGGCGCCTCGGCGATTGTAGGGGATTCGACCGTTGACTTGATCACGACCAAATCTCGCGATCGGGTCGGTCGAGCAGATTGACGGCTTGGCGCAGCGCCTTTATGTGCGCCGGCGTCCCGCCCACCTGGCCCTCGCCGGTCAGCATCCAATAGCGCGTGTGGCTGAACGCCGACGATTGGCCGCGCAGCGCCTTCAGATCGATATCGCGGATCCCGTCACCGAACACCGGCGCGACCGGACCGGAGATGATGTCGCCGCGAAAGATCAAGCTATGAGGATCGTAGATGTTGGTCCAGCGGACCGCCGCGAACGGCGCCGAGTGGTGCATCGACCAGGTCTTATCGGAAAGGTAATAGGAGAAGAGGCCGCCAGCTGGTCCCGAAACCTCCGCCGGGACCGGTCCCTCACGGGCTTCGATTTTCTGGCGCTGTTCGGTTTCGATTTTCTGGAACTGCGGCCAGTCGGTCGGAAACAGCCAACGTAATTTCTTGTCCTCGAGCTCCGCATCATCCCGTGCAAGCAAGACCGCCGCGTGGGTCAATGGCGAGCCGAGTGTCACCAGATCCGAGATCAGCCATTCTTGGTCCGGTCGTCGGGCTTGCGAGTTCCCATCTTCCCCGCCGCTGCGCAATTCCATCCGGAAGCTGCGTTGCGCGTCGCGATAGGCAATTCTCTTTTCGGCTTTGTCCGCTTCGGTCGCGCCGGCAAGCTCATGGGCGGCTTGTTCCACCGCGCGCAATTTCTGAAATGCCGGTTTTTCTTCGCCGATCCGCAACGCCGGCTCGCGGGTCGCCCACAGAAACGATACCAAATCGTAGGCGATGATCGTGCCGAGGCTGTGGGCGACGATGACGATGCGCTCGTAAGTGCCGCCGGCGTGCAGGTCGTCCAGCAGTTTGAGCCCCCGCTCGCGGATCGCGCGGCGGATCGCGATATTTCGCGGATCGGCGCGCACATAACGCGCGACGTCGCCGAGATAGGGCGATACCAAATTGTGCAGCACATAGCCGATGACCGCCGCCGCCGCGGCAAAGATCACGTGCCACCAGCCGCCGGGCCACGGCAGGATGGCGAGCAACGAAAGCGCTGCCACGATTATGGTGGCGGCCCACAGCAGCAGCCAAGTGCCCAGCAAGCCCTTCGGTACCCGGCTCGGCCGCCGCACGAGCAGGGTTCGCAACCAGTCCCAGATCTCCTGGACGGTCGTGCCTTCGGTAAGGTCGGCCCAGTAGAATTCAAAAAAATCGACGCGCGGGCCCTTGTCGGTCCCGTCCGCTCCAGCTTTCGTCCAGCGCGTCGTAATCCGCCGCAATTCGAGAGAGCCGGCCACCGGATCCGGCTTGATCCAAATGTCCTCGGCTCGCTCGTCGGGCGGTGCGCGCCAGTGGACGCCGGGGTCGTCGACCCAGGCGGCTTCGACAAAGCCTTGCAGCGTATCCATCGGGACCTGTTCGCCCATCCCGTGGATGATCACGACCGCAACTTTTTTTCGCCGACTGATCATGCGCCCTCCCTCAGGGTGCACCGGCGCCGTCACGCCTCGGTCAGGAACAGCACCGTGCCGTTGGCCTCCTCGGCGGGGATCACCAGGCTGCCACCGGGCATCTCGTCATAGACGATCTGCCATTGCGTCAGGTAATCGGCCGTGGTGTCGCGCCGCGCGATTGCGAGTTCGAGCGCGACAATGCCGGGCAGCGGAAAATCGGGGTCGAGGTGGATCCCGGGATGCATCGTCGCGAAATCGTCGGGGGTCGAAAACAGCAGGCGGTAGGGTCCGGCGCGCACCGAGGCGACGGCATCGGTCGTGGTGACCTCGTGCATGCCGAAGAGCCGGTCATAGGCCGGCAGCAGGGAGGCGGTCTCCTCGACCAGGACATGGACGCTCCGGAGCCCGGTGACGCCGTTCGGGTGCGCCAGCCATTCCGGGCGGCGCACCAGCTCCGGGGTCAGATGGCTGCACAGGAAACAGTCGAGCGCCGGCGTCTCCTCCGGCGGCAAGGTCAGCAAGCTGAACCGCGGCACGACGGTGCCCTCGGGCAGTTCGAGCTGACGGCCGAGGGCGCGCGGCTCCGAAGGATGCAAGCCGAGCGCGGCGAGCGCCGCGGCGGCATTCTCGGCCGATCCGGCCGGCGCAAAGGCGACCGACATCGCGCCCTCGCGGCGCGCCAGAAAGGCTTCGAGACGGTGGGCATAATCGTCGCGTGTTACGAAGCCGAGCAGCTCGAGGTAGTTGCGCGCGAACATGATGCAGTAATTGGCGGTGCCTTGCCCCAGATGGCGGCCGCGCGGGGTTAAGGTGAAGCCGAGCCGGGTCCAGCCCATGCGGGCGCGTTCGAGGTCGCGCACGCCGATGATGACATGGTCGACCCCCGCGATCCCGTTGCGCATCATCTCACCGACAGAATTTGCCGATTGATTTAACCACAGAGGCACGGAGGGCACGGAAGACTCTTTAACGCAAAGGACGCAAAGGATACGCGCAGGACGCGAAGGCACTCCGATCCCATCGCGACCATTGCGTGTCCTCGGCGTCCTTTGCGTTAGATTTGGTTTTTCCGTGGCGGGTTGCGCTGCGCTCCACCCGCCCTACGTGGCCGACAGCTGCAGGATTGCGTTCTCGTAGACGCCGGCGCCCATCTCGCCGTCGGGGAAGATGCCGTGCGCGGCGATCCAGGCGAAGGATTCCTCGTAAACTTCCTTTGTGTAAGGTTCGAAGACAATGCGCTCGCCCGGGCCCCAGCGGCGCGTATCCATCATGTCGCGGAAGCGCGGCGGGAATTCCTCGCGGTAGTAATGGGTGTAGAGCTCCGGCCGCAGATCGATGTCGCGCTGCGCCAGACGCAAGGCGCGGAAATACTTCCGCACGTCCTCGGGGTCGGGATCGCCGGTGAGCAGCGAGGCCATCATGAAGGTCGAGTCGATGATCTTGCGGAAACCGAGCTGCTCCATGAAGTAGTACGGCCCGCTAAACAGCGAGGCGGCCGGCACCTGGCGGTCAATCAGCAATTCCATGCGGCGGAACAGGAGGCCGTCGGCGAAGGAGAGCTTGATGTCGTCGGGCTTCAGATACTGCTCAAGGGCCTGGATCGTCGCGTAATGGCTGCCCGATTGGTAGCCGACCGAGATCGGCACGCCGGCGAGATCGGCGGGATGCTTGATGTCGGATTCCGGCGGCACGAACACGGCGGCCGGCGCCACCGAATAGGCGTCCGGGTAGAGCTTGCCGTGGCCGACCGAGGCGGCGACATTGACCGTCCAGTGGCAGGCGCAGCTGATGTCGGCATCGCGGCCGCGCTCGAAGGTCTGGTACGCGCCGACCTTGTCGCCGAGATCGTGCATGCGGCCGGTCGGGGTCGCGGCGAGCTGGTCGCGGAACTCGTAATCGAGCCCCTCGCGGTCGAAATAGCCCTTGTCGCGCGCCACCCATTCGTGCAGCCGCATGTGCGGCGCGATGACGAATTTGGCCATGGTGTTCCTCCCGTCAGCGTTTTTTGCCTCTGCACGGTTTGGATATCAAAACCCGCCCTAACTGCAGCTGCCGCTTCAGATCCTCTTCAACCGCGCGGACAAAACCCAAATCGTTCGAAATCTCCGCCGTTTGATCTTCGCCGAGAGAAGGCGACTTCAGTTCACGTTTCAGCCGCCGCTCGGCTTCTTGCAGCGCGCTGAGCGCCGCGCGTGCAATCGAATCCGACAGCTCTTCCGTGGGATTCCGACGAAATTCCTTCCAAACTGCCTTCAGGCGCGCATCTTTCGAGGCGGCAACCGCAGCGTCGATGAACCGGCGGGCTTTTGGCGAAAGTTTGGTCATGTCGAGCTTCCAGTATAGCACCTTCGGAGATCACACGAAATTTCGACCGAGAGCCGCCAACAGCGCCCGATAATGCGTCAACTCCATATCCGTCGCGGGCTCCCATGACCAGTGATTACCGTGATCGTTGTCGAGGACCAGCTCGTCCGGATACGAAGTGCCCGCCAGCAAACGCCACATCCTTCCGTGGCCCGGCAGCGCCGCAGACGCAAAGGTCGATATGCCGCCCGAGCGACCGGCTACCCATTCGACGCCATTCCGAGTGAAGATGATCACGTCGATGGGCCGCACGTGGTCCATGCGCGCGCTGGTGGCGTTTCCTCGCCGATACAGATCGACGGGCGTTATTCCCATTCACGAACGCCCACGGCATCCCGACGAACATTTGGCGCTGGATCTCGGTTGGTCAGGCTACAATAACCCGAGCACGGCCGAATAGGCGCGGCGGGAGGATGCGATGAAGAACGGTTTTCGGGTTTACGACACCGATACCCATATCGACCCCGGCGCCGATGTGCTGGAGCGCTATGTCGACCCGGGTTTTCGCAAGCGGCTCGACGATCTGGCGCCCTATCGGGTGGCGGTCAAGTCGCGCACCGTCGATGGTGGGATCCGCAACACCTACCGCTTCGAGCAGCGGCTGTATGAGCGCACCCTGGGCGCGGCGGAAACGCGGCCCGGCACCGGGGACGGGCGGGTGTGGCGCGGCGAGAAGCGGCCGAGCTTCG
>VAZR01000082.1:8822-11049 GCA_005888515.1 Alphaproteobacteria bacterium
CATCGTCGGCGTGCCCGACGTGTCACTCGAAACCGGGCTGATTCGGGCCTATCACCGCCACATGCAGGAGTTTTGCGGCCCCTATCCCGACCGGCTCAAGGGGCCGACAATTGGGGGTCTACGGTAGTCTACTGCCGTTCACTCTCCTTCCCGATTACCACCTTGAATGACCTGTGATTTTGCCGCCCCACCGTCTATCGGCGTCTATTGACGGATACCCTCAACTACCGCTAAGTTGGATGGGCAGATGGAGGGGTAAGGCGTGGCGCGAATTACCGATCGGCTTGTTGCCAAGACCGCGGCGACGGCGACGCAGCCCGGTATGTATGCAGATGGCAACGGGCTCTACCTTCGGGTGGCGCCGGGCGGATCGAAGTCGTGGATCTTGCGCTACCGCCACAGCGGCCGCCGCCATGATATCGGGCTCGGCCCTTACCCGCTGATCGGCCTCGCCGATGCCCGGCAACGCGCAAACCAGCGCCGCCGGCTCCTGGTTGATGGTATCGATCCGCTCTCTGAACGCCGCGCCCAGCGCGCAGCGGCGGCCGTGGAACGCATCAAGGCGATTACCCTACGGCAGGCGGCTGAGAGCTATATCGATACACACGCGGCCGGCTGGCGGGGCGGCAAGCAGGCGGCGCAATGGCGGCATTCCCTAACCGCCTATGTTTTCCCATTGCTCGGTGAACTGCCTGTCCAGGCGATCGACACAGCCGCCGTCCTTTCGGTGCTGGAGCCGATATGGAAAACGAAGACTGAGACCGCGACTAGAGTGCGGGAGCGGATCGAGGCTGTGCTGAATGCAGCGACGGCCGGCGGGAGCCGGGTTCAACGGGTCTCGCATTTCCCTGCCCTGCCCTACCCGGAAATTGCCGCCTTCATGGCCGAGCTGCGGGCGGATACCAGCATCGCCGCACGCGCCTTGGAGTTCCTGATCTTGACGGCCGCGCGATCCAGCGAGGTGCTGCAGGCCAGATGGGACGAAATCGACCTGCCGTCTCGATTATGGACCGTGCCGGCCGAGCGGGCGAAAAGCGGCCGCGAACATCGCGTGCCATTGAGCGATGCGGCTATGGCGATCGTCCAGGCGATGGCCAAGATCCGGCTCAATGATCATGTGTTTCCCGGTCGCGGCGGTGCCGCGTCTCGGACCTCTATGTTCGAGCAATTGCGCAAGCTGGGTCGAGCCGACCTGACGACGCACGGCTTCCGCTCGACGTTTCGTGACTGGGCGGCCGAGCGCACCAACTTCCCGGCGGAGGTTGCCGAAATGGCGCTGGCGCATGCCGTCGGCGATAAGGTGGAAGCCGCATACCGCCGCGGTGATCTATTCCAGAAACGGCGGCAAATTATGGACGCATGGGCGCGCTTCTGCATCGCGGCCCCGACCGGCAGCGCAGTCGTGCCGATCAGGCGCGGCGGGTGAACCATGGCATTTAAGCTAAGCGATCTCCGTTCCGATAGCTGGTTCTCAATCGCTTTACAGATCAGAAAAGGCGAAAATCCAGAGAAGGCCGACCTAGTTGCCGCGCTACGTCGACAGGAATCGGACATTCCGGCTGAAGTCCAGATCTACCTCGCCGATCTGTTGAGCGGTCGCATTGTGCGTCGGCGCGGCCCGCGACGACGGGAGGATATGTGGAAAGAGGGATGCCTCGTCTGGCGAGTCGCGCGCCTAGAACGCGTCTACCGCGACCGTTATCAGCATGCCGATCCCCAGGAGAGGGCTTTTAAAAAAATAGCCGTTGAACGCGGGTGGAAGGGTGGTGCCCGTACCGCCGAACGAGTTTACTATGCCGCCCTCTCTAAGCTGCGAATGTTGCGCGCGACCGACCTGCTGGCTTATTACCGGCTCGGTTCTGGCCTATGGCAGCTCGATCAGGCGGAAGCGATTATCGGGAAAGGGCCGCCTGACCCTGATAGAAAATAAAAATAATCCCGTCATTTTGAACGCGCAATTCGACGCTAATAGATAACGGTTCACCTTCCTAGCGTTAGGTGAACTCTTATGAACAAGCGTAGGCGCAACCGCCTTAAAGAACAGGACGGAAATCAATCGGGCAAAGTCGGTTGGCGGGTCAATGAGTGGGCTGATGCAGTCGGTATTTGCCGCGCCTCCGTCTACAATTTGCTGGCCGATGGTCACATTAGGTCTGTGAAGTCGGGCTCGGCCCGGATCATCACGACATCGCCGGCCGCGTATCTGGCGTCGCTCGCTGGCGAGGTG
>VAZR01000313.1 GCA_005888515.1 Alphaproteobacteria bacterium
TCCCGGAAAAGCCGACGATATCGGCTTCTCGTGCGGCGAGCGTCAGCAGCCGTCGACCATTGCCGCCGATCAGGATCGGCGGGTGCGGTTTCTGGGCCGGAAGGGGGGCAATCGTGTGGCCGGCGATCTGGTAGTGCGTGCCGGAAAAGGTGACCGTCTCGCCGCTGAGCAGACCCTTGATCACGGCGACGGCTTCGGCGAGGCGCTCGACCCGGATGCGCCCGATCTCGAAGCGCAACCCGACCTCGTCATATTCGGATCTGATGCTGCCGGCGCCGAGAACGAGTTGCAGGCGCCCATCGGTCAGCAGATCGACCGCCGCGGCCTCGCGCGCGACGAGCACCGGGTGGCGTAAATCATTGTTAAGCACGTTCGTGCCGACCCGCAGACGGGTCGTCGCGTTCGCAGCCGTCACCAGCGCGGGCAATGGCGCGATACGGTCGGTCAGGTGATCGGGAAAGCTCAGCGTGTCATAGCCGAGCGCCTCGATCTTCCTCGCCCTCTCGGCAAGCTCGGCCCGCGAGCCGACATGCCAGATGCTGATACCGAAGCGGAACGGCTTCATGGCGCATCAGCCTTTCCACGCCGCTCGATCAGGCAGGCATCGCCATAGGAGAAGAAGCGGTAGCGCAACGCGACGGCATGCGCATAGGCGGATTTGATGCGGTCGAGCCCGGCTAGCGCGGCGACCAGCATAAGCAGGGTCGAATGCGGCAGGTGGAAATTGGTCAGCAACAGGTCGATGGCGCGAAAGCGGTAGCCCGGCAGGATGAACAGCCGCGTCTCGCCCGAGAACTCCCTGATTTCACCGGTCTCCGCAGCGGCGCTTTCGAGCAGGCGCAAGCTGGTCGTGCCGATCGCGATGATACGGCCGCCGTTACGCCGCACCGCATTGATCCGCCGCGCCGTCTCGTCCGTCACCACACCGCATTCGGCATGCATCCGATGCTCGCGCGGATCCTCGGTCTTGACCGGCAAAAAGGTGCCGGGCCCGACATGCAGGGTCACGGTTACCCATTCGATACCGCGAGCGGTGAACGCGTCGAGCAAGGCGGGAGTAAAATGCAGCCCCGCTGTAGGCGCGGCGACGGCCCCTTCCGCGCGCGCGAAGATCGTCTGGTAATCGGCATGGTCGCGAGCGTCGCCGCCCCGCGGGCGCTTGATGTAGGGCGGCAGGGGCATTGCGCCGTAACGGGCGAGCGCCTCCCGGAACCCCACGCCCTCCCGGTCGAAGCGCAAGGTGACCTCGCCCTCGGGGCTCTTGCCGACGAATTCGGCGGCAAGATCGGCGCCGAATTCGATCTGATCGCCCGGGCGCAACCGGCGCGCCCCTTTGGCATAGGCGCGCCACGCGCCGCCGCCGAGATCACGCGCCAAGGTAATCTCAACGGTCGCCACGCCGCGCCTGCCGACCAGGCGGGCCGGAATCACTTTGGTATCATTGAACACCAGGAGATCGCCTGGCCGCAGCAGCTGCGGCAGATCCGCGATATGCCGATCGCTGATTTCACTGTTGGTGGGCAATATCAGCAGGCGCGCGCTCTCGCGCGGCTCCGCCGGCCGATCGGCGATCAATTCCCGCGGCAGATCGAAATCGAATTCGGCGAGCTGCATCAGTGACGCTAACGGGCTGAGGTTGAGCCACCTGCGATCGGTCATATGGGCCTGGGCGCGGTTCTTGCTATGCTTCAGCCCAACCAGGTACCGAGCAGAGGAGGCCCCCCATGCCCCGGAAATTGACCCGCCGTGATTTCGGCAAAACCGCTGCAGCCGCGGCGCTCGCCGCGTCCGTCGCGCCGAGTTCGGCTCGCGCCGCGGACGACAAGAAGACGCTCCGTTTCATCGCGCAATCCGATCTGCGCGTGCTCGACCCGGTATGGACGACGGCCTATATCACGCGCAATCACGCTTATTGCGTATTCGATAATCTGTTCGCGATCGACGCCGAGTTCGCGCCGCATCCGCAGATGGTCGGCGATTACAGCGTCTCACCGGACAAGCTGACCTACCAATTCAAGCTGCGCGACGGGCTCGGCTTTCATGACGGCAGCCCGGTGCGCGGGGTCGATTGCGTCGCGTCGCTCAAACGCTGGATGGCGCGCGACGGGCACGGGCAGGCACTCAAACCCGTGCTCGACGAAATCAAGCCCGATGGCGACAAGGGTTTCACGATCAAGCTCAAGGAGCCGTTTGGGCTCTTGCTCGACGGCCTCGCCAAGGTGTCCAGCCTGGCCTTGTTCGTGATGCCGGAGCGTCTCGCCAACACCGACCCGTTCCAACAGGTCACCGAAATGATCGGCTCCGGGCCCTTTAAATTCGTCAAGGAGGAGTTCGAGCCCGGTCACCGGGTGGTCTACGTCAAGAACACAGACTACGTGCCGCGCAAGGAGCCGCCAAGCTGGGCCTCGGGCGGCAAGGTCGTAAAAGTCGATCGCGTCGAGTGGCTGTACATCCCCGATGCGATGACGAAGGTGGCGGCGCTGAACAACGGCGAGGCGGATTGGTGGGAGAACCCGCCGGCCGATGTCTGGCCCGTGCTCGCAGCCAACCCGGACGTCACGGTCGCTCGCGTTGACCCTCTCGCCAGCCCGATCATGACGCGCTTCAACCACACCCAGCCGCCCTTCGATAATCCGAAGATGCGCCAGGCAGTGCTGTCGGTCATCGATCAGGCCGATTTCCTGGCGGCGCTCGCCGGCGACAAACAAAATTGGGAAATCTGCGCCTCCTTTTTCACCTGCGGCACGCCGATGGCGAATGACGCCGGGTCCGAGGCGCTGACCGGCAAGCGCGATTTCGAGAAGGCCAAGAAAATGATCGCCGAGGCCGGCTACAAGGGCGAGAAGATTGTCGTGATGGACGGGGTCGATCAGCCGGTCGCGCATACGCAGGCACTCGTTATTACCGAACTGCTGAAGAAGCTCGGCCTCAACGTCGACCTGCAGGCGATGGATTGGGGCACCCTGGTGACGCGTCGCGCCCGGTGCTGAACCTGCCGCTCAAAAGCAACGGCGCCAATGCCTGGTTCGGCTGGCCGAACGACGAGAAGCTCGAAACCTTGCGCGGTCAATGGCTCAAGGCGACGACGCTCGACGAGCGCAAGAAGCTCGCCGCGGCCATTCAGCAGCGCGCCTTCGAGGTCGTGCCCTACCTGCCGACCGGGCAATGGTTGCCGAAGACCGCCTACCGCAAGAATGTGAAAGGCCTGCTTCAGTGCCCGGCCTATCTGATGTGGAACGTCGAGAAGACGTGAGGCGCATCCCGTCGATCCGGCAGGTAAGCTGACGAGAATTGCCCGATAAGTGGACGCCCATGTTGCAATGGGTCATCACTAGTCTCGCGCTCGGTGCTGCCGGAACGTCTCAACGCGTTGAAGGCCCTCGTCGCCTGCAGCGCGCGATTAGGAGGAAAAATGGGCGAAGCAAAGAGGCGCGGCAACGCGGGTCTCGGTGAACGCCGCGCACCGGTATTGCACGCGGAGGCCCCTCCGCCGGGCACCTTCAAGATCGAGAACCCGCTGGTCATCATGTTCGCCGACCCGAATGGCGAGGTGGTCTGCCATATCCACCCTTCGGAGCGGTGCCCCACTCACGAGACATACGGTCTCCTGATTGCCGATCTGGTGCGGCACGTCGCCCGAGCGTTTGACGTAAGTGAGGCGGACGTGTGGGAATGGGTAGTCAAAGAGCGCCACTATCCCACCACCAAGATAACCAACCCATCTTAGGATGATGGACAAGACAACGCG
>VAZR01000352.1 GCA_005888515.1 Alphaproteobacteria bacterium
AAGGCGCGATCGCGTCCAAATACCGCAATGCCGGCCAGACCTGCGTCTGCGCCAATCGCATCCTGGTGCAGGATGGCGTCTATGACGCCTTCACCAAGCGGCTCTCCGAAGTCGCCGGCGCAATGAAAGTCGCCAACGGCTTCGAACAGGGCGCGGTGATCGGTCCGCTGATCGACATGAAGGCGATCGAGAAGGTCGAGGCGCATATCGAGGACGCGTTGAAGAAGGGCGCCAAGGTGGCGCTCGGCGGCCATCGCCATGCGCTCGGCGGCAGCTTCTTCGAGCCCACCGTGCTGACCGATGTGACGACCGACATGGTGATCACCCGCGAAGAAACCTTCGGCCCGGTCGCGCCGCTCTATCGCTTCAAGACCGAAGACGAGGCGATCAAGATGGCGAACGACACCGAATTCGGCCTCGCCGCCTATTTCTACAGCCGCGACATCGGCCGCATCTGGCGCGTCGCCGAGGCTCTCGAATACGGCATCGTCGGAATCAACGAGGGCATCATCTCGACCGAGATCGCGCCGTTCGGCGGCATGAAGGAAAGCGGTATCGGCCGCGAGGGTTCCAAATACGGCATCGAGGAGTTCCTCGAGGTCAAATACCTCTGCATGGGCGGCATCGACCGCTGACCCGCGGGTCGTTGCGAGACCGCAGCGACCAAGGCAGTCTCCGGCACGTCCGCCTCGCGATCGAGATTGCTTCGGTGCGCTCGCAATGATGACATCCGGCGATAGTCGCCTGGCGCCGCCGCGAGCGCGGAGCTTTGACGACGCGCTCGGGCGGCGGATCATCGCGATCCACCGCTGGGCGGTCGACGACGGCTTGTGCGGCGCGCCGGCCGCGAAGGTATTCGAGGGCCTGTGCCGCCGGCTTATCGAGGCCGGGGTACCGCTGTGGCGCGCTTTCGCTGGGGTGCAGACGCTGCATCCGCAATGGGCGGGCTATGTTTACACTTGGCGGCGTGACCGCGCTGCCGTCGAACCGGTGCAGCGCGAGCGCGGCGCCGCTTACGATCGCGACGTGCAGGACAGCCCATTTGCCGCACTGATGCGCGGGGAAATTGCTCAGCCGCGAGAAGGCGGCTGGCCGCGGTTGCGCCGCCGCCTGAGGGGGCCTGAAGCGCAGCTCGATTTCCCCATTCTCGAGCAACTCGCCGCCGGCGGGGCGACCGATTATTTCGCCCAGATCGTGCGCTTCGGACCTGCCGGCGATCCTTCTTACGGCAGCGGCATCGGTTATTCCTTTGCGACCGACCAGCCTGCCGGGTTTAGCGATAACGACCTGCTGCTGATCGAGGCGGTGCTGCCGGCGGCCTCGCTAGCCATTCAGAGCGATACGGCGCACGGCATCGCCTCCGGCCTGCTGGCCGCCTATCTTGGTAACGATGCGGGACGGCGCGTGCATGCGGGAGCAGTCGAGCGCGGCTCGGTTGAAAGCATCCGCGCGGTGTTGTGGTATGCCGATATCCGCGGTTTCACCGCGATCGCCGATTACCGGCCGGGGCTCGCCGTCATTGAGCTCCTCAACGAAGTCTTTGAGCATCTCGTCGCGCCGCTACGTTCGCGCGGCGGCGAGGTGCTGAAATTCCTCGGCGACGGCGTCCTCGCTATCTTCCCGTTCGAGGAGACGGCCGGCGCGGAGGTTTGCCGGCGGGCGCTCAACGCCGCGACCGAGGCAATGGCGGGACTCGACCGGCTGAGCGCGACGCGGGCTGCGGCCGGAAAACCCACAGCCGCGGTCGATCTCGCCCTGCACTTGGGGGAGGTGCTCTACGGCAATGTCGGCGCGATCGATCGCCTCGACTTCACGGTGATCGGCCCGGCGGTCAACGAGGTTGCGCGGATCGAGGCCTTGTGCGAACCCTTGGGCCGCAGGGTCCTCGTCTCCGCCGAGTTCGCCGCCGCGACGGGCATCAGCCCGCGCCTGACCTCGCTCGGCCGGCACGAGCTGCGCGGTGTGCGCGAGCTCCGCGAGGTGTACGGCCTGGACCTTGGTTCCTGATACGGCAAAGCCGATGCGCATCCTGTTCGCGATACCGCATTATTTCACCAAGGACGGCGCCGGCGCGCACGGCTCCGAGAGTGGTGACTCCAAGGCGCGGGCGCGCGCGGCGCGGTTATGCCTCGCGAGCCTGCAGCAGAATTTCGCCGAGTCGCAGGGGCTGATCGACGGCCGAGACGGGGTGCGGATCCACCCCGCCAGCCGCGATCTGTCCGCCTCGATCACGATCGCGCTGTGCACGACGGGCGACAGCCATCTGGTGCCGGATCTGAAAGGGTGCTTTTTCAATCACATCCGCACCAACGCCGAGCCGCCCTATCTCGGTTTCGAATGCCACAAGGTGCTGCGCAGCGGGCTGGGCCGCTACGACTACTTCGCTTATCTGGAAGATGATCTGCGCCTGACCGACCCTCTGTTCTTTATCAAGCTTGCCTGGTTCAACGCCGAATTCGGCGACGACGCGGTGTTGCAGCCGAACCGCTTCGAGCTTGTCGACAGACCCTCGCCGT
>VAZR01000353.1 GCA_005888515.1 Alphaproteobacteria bacterium
GAGACCGCCTGGGCGGCAGACCACAGCGGCCACCTGCTGGTCGGCGCGCGCAACTTCCCTACCGGCAATCTGGACGTGTCCGATCGCGACTACTTCAAGGCGCTGCGCGATCCCGGACCCGATGTCTATATCGGCGGCCTCCAATCGCGCTTCGACAACAAACCATTCTTTGTCGTGGCACACCGCCGGCTCGGTCCCTCCGGCGAGTTCGCGGGGGTTACCGTCGTCGCGGTGTCGCCCGACTTCTTTCGCACTTTCTACGCCAAGCTGCTGCCCGACGTGCAGGATTATGCGGCGGGTCTCTTTCGCGCCGACGGCGCTACCCTTGCCCGCTATCCGGAGATCGTCTGGCGGGGTTCGGGACCGGCGCCGCCGGGCCAGCTGATCAGGGCTGCGGCGGAAAACCCGCAAAGCGGGGTTTTCATGCAGCCCTCGGCATTCGACGGCATCGTCAAGATGATCGCGTACAAGCGGCTCGAGCGGTATCCGATTTACGTAACGATCGGCCGCACCCGCGCCTCGATTCAGCGCGAATGGGCCGGCATCATGCTGAGCCATCTGTATTTCGGGGCACCGGCGACGGCCGGCCTGGTGCTGCTGTGCCTGTTGGCGTTGCGCCGCACCCGGCGCGAGGCCGCGGCAATCGCCCGGGCGCGCGAGGCGATGGCGCAGCGCGAGGCGGCCGAAGCGCAGCTGCGCCAGGCGCAGAAGATGGAGGCGATCGGTCAGCTGACCTCCGGCGTCGCGCATGATTTCAACAATCTGCTGACCGCCATTTCGGGCAATGTCGAATTGCTGGCGCGCCGCGTGCGCGGCGGCGATCCCGATTTGGAGCGGTTCGCCGGCGCGGCGCTGCGCGGGGTCGATCGGGCGGCAACCCTGACCCAGCGCCTTTTGGCCTTTTCCCGGCGTCAGCCGCTCGATCCGAAGCCGCTCGACATCAACCGGCTGATCGCCGGCATGTCGGACCTGCTGCGCCGCACCTTGGGCGAGGAGATCGAAGCCGAGACCGTGCTGGCCGGCGGTTTGTGGACCGTCCTCGTCGACGCCAACCAGCTCGAGCACTCGCTGCTCAATCTCGCGATCAACGCCCGCGACGCGATGGGCGGACCCGGCAAGCTGACGATCGAGACCGCGAACACCTCGCTCGATGAGCCCTATGCCGACGCGCATGACGAGGTGATGCCCGGGCAGTACGTGATGATCTCGGTCAGCGATACCGGCAGCGGCATGACGCGCGAGGTGCGGGAAAAGGCATTCGAGCCGTTCTTCACGACCAAGGAGACCGGACAGGGCACGGGTCTCGGTTTGTCGCAGGTCTATGGCTTCATCAAGCAATCCGGCGGGCACTGCACGATCTACAGCGAACCGGGTGAGGGGACGACGGTGAAACTCTACCTGCCGCGCCATCTCGGCAAGGAGGAGCCCGTCACGCCGGCGGTGCCGGCCGCCGCCGGTGTCAGCGGCGGCGAGACCATCCTCGTCGTCGAAGACGATGCCGATGTTCGCTCCTTCGCCTCCGATCTGCTGCGCGACCTCGGCTATCGGGTGCTCGCCGCCGCCACCGGGCCCGACGGGCTCCGCCTGCTCGATCAGTACCCGGAGGTGCGGCTGTTGTTTACCGACGTCGCATTGCCCGGCGGGATGACCGGCCGTCAGCTCGCCGACGAAGCCGAGCGCCGCCATCCCGGGCTGAAGGTGCTGTACACGACCGGCTATGCCCGGAACGCCATCGTGCATCAAGGCCGGCTCGATCCGGGGGTCGAGCTGATCGTCAAGCCATTCACCAGCGCGGCGCTCGCCGGCAAAGTCCGGCAATTGCTTGATGCTGGATTTGGCTGAGCGGCGCCTCTTTGGGTCTGTTACATTGTAACAGATGGTCAGGAGCCCGATGCGGGCCGCGCGAGGTGCCCTCGATCAGTTTTCGTTAAGGTTAAACAGCGCGGCGGGCCGAATTCGCTGTTCCATGCGTCCTTTGCATGGCTCCCTTGCGCTGATAAATGGGATAAACTCGTGTTACAGATTGTTAGAGAACTGTCATCAGAGAGACATCGGACGTGACCAGTTCAGACATAACCGCGTCAAATGTGACGCCAAATACCGCGCCAAATCCCGGGGGGAAAACCCGCCCGCCTCAGGAGAGCCCGCTTATCATGAACCTCGCCATCAAATGCAGCTTTGCCGAATCCACTTCCGCGCCGTGCTCGGTCGATAACCAGATCCGCGCGTTCCTCGCCGGCGATAACGATGGCGAAGACCTGCTGCACGCGATTTACGATCACGTTCTCGACGAGCCGGTTCCCGAGCGGATGCGGGTTTTGCTCAAACCCTGAATCGCCATCCGAATTTGCAACATGGCCCGGCATTTTGCCGGGCCTTTTCATTGTGGCGAAAGAGTCACCCAAGTTTTCAAGGGGTCGTTGCGGCGTTCCTTTTTCCCGCCTGTTGCGATAACGTCACCGTGATTGTGAGCCGGCTCACGGCTCGCGTTCAGGGGAGGAACGAGCGGGATGACATCGATCGCGCCGGCGCAATATTCCACGACCCAGCCGCGTCTCAATTTGCCGTTCATCATTGGCGCGTCTTCGGTCGGCACGCTGATCGAGTGGTACGATTTCTATCTTTACGGAGTGCTGGCGCTGTTCTTCAGCAAGCATTTCTTCGCGCCATCCATTGACCCCAATCTCGCCTTCATCCTGAGCCTTTTCGTGTTCTGGACCGGCTTTCTCGTGCGGCCGTTTGGGGCGATCGTGTTCGGCCATCTCGGCGACCTGATCGGCCGCAAATTCACCTTTATGCTGACCCTGCTGCTGATGGGCGCGGCGACTTTCGTGGTCGGCCTGCTGCCGGGCTACGAAACAATCGGCGTATTGGCGCCGATCCTGCTCGTCGCGATGCGGGTGCTGCAGGGGCTGGCGCTGGGCGGCGAATATGGCGGCGCCGCGACCTATATCGCCGAACACTGCAGGGCGAAGAGGTGTTCGGCGATTGGGGCTGGCGCGTGCCGTTCCTGATCTCAGCGGTGCTGGTCGGGCTGTCGATCTATATCCGCCTCAAGCTCGAAGAATCGCCGCTTTACGCACGGCTCAAGGACCAGGGGAAAGCCTCGCACAATCCGGCGCTCGAGAGCTTCAGCAGCGGCAAGAACTGGGGGCTGATCCTGTTCGCGCTGTTCGGCGCCACCGCCCCCGAAGGCGTGGTCTGGTACACTGGGCAGTTCTACGCGCTGTTCTACATGCAGACCGTACTTAAGATAGATTACGTCACGGTCTACATCATCCTGATGATCGCGCTGACCGCGGCGGCGCCGTTCTTCGTCGTCTTCGGCGCGCTGTCCGACCGGATCGGCCGGCGCAACATTATGACCGCCGGCTTCGGGCTTGCGGTGATTACCTTCTGGCCGGTCTTCACCCTGATGGGGACGTTCAAGGACAACCCGATCGTGCTAACGATCCTGGTGTTCTACTTGGTGATCCTGGTGACGATGGTGTACGGGCCGATCGCCGCTTTCCTGGTTGAGCTGTTCCCGGCCCGCATCCGCTACACCTCGATGTCGTTGCCCTACCACGTCGGCAATGGCGTCTTCGGCGGGCTCGTGCCGGCGGCCGGCGCATCCGTCGCAGCGATGACGGGCATCGCCTTGAGCGGCCTCTTCTACCCGATGGCGATCGCCGCGATCGGCGTCGTCGTCAGCCTGAGTTTCCTGCGCGAACCCTATCATCACGTGAAGATCTGGGACGAGGTCGGCGGCGCCCCGCCATTGGTTCCGGACCAGCCCTGAACCGGTTGGTCCCGTGTTGAGGCGGGCCGAGGCTTTCCCCGGCCCGTTCTTTTTGCATTAGCGCGGGCGGCGCAGCATCGGGCCGAGATCGCGGCCGCCGAACAGATGCAGGTGGAAATGCGGCACGTCCTGGTGCGCCGCGGCCCCGTGGTTCGCCAGGATGCGGTAGCCGCTATCCGCAACGCCCTGCTCGCGCGCGATATGCGAGATCGCGCGCAGAAAAGCGGCGAGCTCGGCGTCCGATCCCTTTGCCGAGAAATCATCGACCGAGACGTATTCGCCCTTCGGAATCACGATAATGTGGGTCGGCGCCTGCGGATGAATGTCGTGAAAGGCGAGGACGTGCTCGTCCTCATAGACTTTGCGACAAGGCAGCTCGCCTCGCAGGATGCGGGCGAAGACATTGCTGCGATCGTAGGTCATGCCGCCTCCTGCGCCGTGTCATTGCTGCCCTCGCGGGAGCAATAACACGCCGCCGAGGCCGGATCACATTCCGGCGAGCCGGAACCCGCCGTAATCGTCGCGGGCTTCGGATGTTCCAATCGGCAAAGCTGCGCGAGCCGGCCCAGGCGGTCGAGTTCGACAGCCAGGCGTACTGCGCCAGCCCGGTTCGCTTCAGCGAATCGCACACCGCGCCGGAACCGTAGACGCCGACCTTGTACTCGGACCGGCCGCCGTTCGAGGCGGCCAGACCCGCAGTGATGCCGCGGAAATACTGGTCGATCGGATACAAATCCTGGCCCCGCGCATCGAAATCGACCGCGAAATAGATCGCGCTGCCCGGGGGCTGGCCGACCGCTTTCGCCTGCCGGTAAGCGCTGACTGCGTCCCAGTAACCCCGGCCATAGGTGAAGTAGTCGCGATGCTGAGAGTACGATTCCCATACCGCCACGACGTTCAGGCCCATGGCCGACAACACCCTCGCCTCATTGGCCGAAAGAGTCGGCCAGCGCGAATCGGGCTTGCGGTAGTAACGAGCAACGAAGTCGAGCCCGTTGTTCTTGATGTGATGCGCCACATGGCCGGCATCGGTCGCCACGTCTACACCCTGCGCGCGAGCCGGATATCTCGGCTGCTGGGCGACCGGCCCCTGATCCGGGTTATAGCATCCCGCCAGAAACAACAGCGGCAGGGCGAGTATGAGAGTTTTGCTCCTCAAGATCCTTGCTCCGTTTCCCTGAACATTCTCATCGCGACGCCCGACCCGCCGACCGGGTTGGGCAACTTTCAGGCGTATTTTAGTAGAAACTATGACGCAAACCGTCAACGAATTCTGCACGCGCTTAGGTTTATTGATGGTTAATGCTGCGAACGCAGACTGCGGCAACAGCCAATTTTGTGCCGATTCGCCTGCCCGATTCGTAGTTAATCGGCAGTTAAGGGGTTAATCGGAAGTTAAGGGCGCCGCTTCGCTCCGCAGCTGCTGTCTGAGGCTGTCGATCAGCGTCGGTACGCCCTCTCGCTGGACATACCAGAACGTCCAGCCATTCCAGGCCGAGGCGCCCTGGACCTGGGCCGCGACGGAATGGATCGAGCCGCGATGCTCGGCCGAGATCAGGCTGCCATCGGCGCGCACCCGTGCCTGGAAGCGACGCGTTTGGTCGAACAGCACCTCGCCTGGACGAATCAGCCCGCGCTCGACCAGGTTGCCGAACGGGATGCGCGGGGCTTCCCGCCGCGATTCGAGCGCGACCGCTTCACCGGCCACCGGGCTGACCCCGGCGATGCGGCGGCGCGCCACCGCGACATAGGCCGGGTCGCGTTCGATGCCGATAAAGCGGCGTCCGAGCCGCTTTGCCACCGCGCCGGTCGTGCCGGTGCCGAAAAACGGGTCGAGAATCATCTCGCCCGGCCGGGTCGAGGCGAGCAATGCCCGGTGCAGCAGCGCCTCGGGCTTCTGCGTCGGATGCGCCTTCTTGCCGTGAAGATCGCGGAGGCGCTCCGGCCCGCTGCACAGCGGGATCAGCCAGTCGCTGCGCATCTGCAAATCCTCGTTGAGCGCCTTCATGGCCTCGTAGTTGAAGGTGTAGCGCGCCTCGCGCGAGACGGCGCACCACAGCAGCGTCTCGTGCGCATTGGTAAAGCGCCGGCCGCGGAAATTCGGCATCGGGTTGGTCTTGCGCCAGACAATATCGTTGAGGATCCAGAAGCCGAGATCCTGCAACGCCGCGCCGATGCGGAAGATGTTGTGGTAGGTGCCGATGACCCAGAGCCCGCCGTGCGGCTTCAACAGGCGCCGGCACGCCGCGAGCCAGCTGCGGGTGAAGCGGTCGTATTCGTCGAAGCCGGCGAACTTATCCCAATCCTCCTCGACGCCATCGACCCGGCTGTTGTTCGGCCGGTGCAACTCTCCGGAAAGCTGCAGATTGTAGGGCGGGTCGGCGAAGACCAGGTCGATCGACGCGGCCGGCAGGCCGGCCATCGCCTCCAGGCAATCACCGGTAATGATCTCATCGCAGGGCAGCCGCATCGTCTCAACCATGGCGCGCAATCTGAGCGCGGCCGCGGAATCCGTCAATTCGGCCGGTTTTTCAGTCGTCGGCCGCGGCCGCGAGCGGCTGGCTTTCGAGCAGCGCCAGCAGATCCTGCGGCCCCGCAAGCGCCAGGCGAACCGGCTCGAATGAGCGTCGGTGATGGGGCGTGACGCCGAGCCGGCCGATACCCTGGAAATGCTCGGCGGTCGAATAGCCGACATTGGTCTCCCAGCCATAGCCGGGATAGCGGCACGCCAGGGCGCGCATGATTCGGTCGCGCGTCACCTTGGCGATGACGGAGGCCGCGGCGATCGAGAAGCTTAAGGCGTCGCCTTTGACCACGGTCTTGACCGGGCATGGCAGCGGCGGCGGGACATTGCCGTCGACCAAAGCGAGGTCGGGGTTGACGCTGAGCGCGGCGACGGCGCGCCGCATCGCGACCAGGCTGGCGCGCAGGATGTTGATGCGGTCGATCTCGCGGGAACTGGCGGCGCCCACGGCGATCGTGACCGCCCCGGCTTTGGCATAGGCGAGGAGCGCGCCGTAGCAGGCCTCGCGCGCCTCGCGGGGCAAGGCCTTCGAATCATCGAGCTCGCGGCGCAGCATGCCGCGAAAGCGGCGCCGGTCGAGGATCACCGCAGCGGCGACGACCGGGCCGGCGAGCGGTCCGCGCCCCGCCTCGTCGACGCCGCACACCGTCCCCAAGCAGCCGCGCTCGATCGCGAAATCGGGCATCGCCTCGGCCCTCCCCCAATGGGCGCCCCTCGGGCGCTTGTGCCACGCGCTCGGGGGTGCTGGCAAGCCAACGCCGGATCCTCGTGTTAGTCTCGGGGATGATCAAGCCGACCGGCAAGAAACCCGCGCGAATCGCCGGCAAAAGCACGCCCGGTATGCCGCCGCCGGCCAGCCCGAACCCGATCCCG
>VAZR01000319.1 GCA_005888515.1 Alphaproteobacteria bacterium
TGCCTCGCTCACAAAGCCGTTCGCCTCGGCGGTGATCATGCGACTGGTCGAGGGCGGAAAGCTCGACCTCGACCAGCCGATGGCGGCTTACGATCCAGGTTATGCTCGCTGGTGCGCCGAGCTGAAGCAGCGCGATGTCCCGGTGAAGAACTTCGATTGCGATGGTGAGCGGATCACCGTGCGCCATCACCTGACCCACACCGCACAGGGCAAGCCCGGCACGGCCTTTGCCTACAACGGGCTGCTTTTCTCGCGGTTGTCGACGGTGATCGAAGCGGTCTCTGGTAGACGGTTCAGTCGCGCTGTCGAGGAAGACATCCTGACGCCGCTGGCGATGACCGAGACCGCACTCGGCACCGGCGACTCGCATAAGCCCGATGTCATCGCCCGGATGGCGCGGCCTTACAGGCTCGACCGGGATTGGAGGCTGGTCGAACCTGACGTCGTGAGGCCGCCGTTTGACCAGGTCAGCGCGGCCGCCGGGATCATTTCGACCGTCAGCGATCTCGCCAAATTGGATGCAGCAATCGACGAGGATAAGGTCTATAGCCCGACCATGAAAGAAGCCGCCTGGACCCCCGGGACGTCGCCGGCCGGGCAGAAATTTCCCTACGGCCTCGGCTGGTTCGTATTCGGCGGCTCAAATGGGATCGATCGGATGATCTGGCATTACGGCTGGTATCCGGATGCGTTCTCGTCGCTGTGGTTCAAGCTCCCGGAACGGCGATTGACGTTCATTCTGCTCGCCTGCACCGACCGGGCCAGTTCGGTGTTCTGGCTCGGCAATGGCGACCCTTTGCGCTCGGCGTTCGTCACGGCCTTTCTGGATACTTTTCTCGGCGGCCGCAGCGCGCGTTGACCGCGGTCAGGCGTCGAGGCCGACCAGGCTGCGGGCGTAGGCGCGCGCCTCGAAGGCGCGCAGATCCTCGGCGCCTTCCCCAATGCCGATCGCATGGATCGGGATGCCGTATTTCTCGGCCAGCGAGACCAGGACGCCGCCCTTGGCGGTGCCGTCGAGCTTCGTCATCACGATCCCGGTGACTCCAACCATCTCGCGGAAGATCTCGGCCTGGGCATGCGCGTTCTGGCCGACGGTCGCGTCGAGCACCAGCAGCACCGCATGCGGCGCGCTGGCGTCGACCTTCTTCAGCACCCGGACGATCTTTTGCAATTCGCCCATCAGATCGGTCTTGTTATGCAGCCGCCCGGCCGTGTCGATCAGGAGAATTTCGGTGCCGTCCTGCCGCGCCCGTTCGAGCGCGTCATAGGCGAGCCCGGCGGCGTCGGAGCCGGTCGGGCGGGTCATCACCGGACAGCCGGCGCGCTCGCCCCATATCTCTAACTGCTCGACCGCGGCGGCGCGGAATGTGTCGCCGGCCGCCAGCAGGATGCTCTTGCCGGCATCGCGGTACTGCTTGGCAAGCTTGCCGATCGTCGTCGTCTTGCCGCTGCCGTTGACGCCGACGACGAGGATCACGAAGGGCCGCTTGGCGGGATCAACACGCAGCGGCCTCTGCACCCGTTCGACGAGCCGGATGACCTCGTCGGCGAGAGCGGTCCGGACCTCCTCGGGCGCGACCTCCTGGTTGAAGCGGGTGCGCCGCAACGCCTCGACGACCTCAGCGGAAACGCCGATCCCCATATCGCTGGCGATCAGCAGATCTTCGAGCTCGCCGAGCGCTTCGTTGTCGAGCCGGCGCCGCAGGAAGATCGTGTTGATCCCCTCGTTCAGCCGTGCCGAGCTGCGCGACAGGCCAGTGCGCAGCCGCCCGAACCAGTTACGCAGTTGTTCCGAGGGCGTCTCCGGCGCGAGCTCTGGCGGCAGCTCAGCCGCCGACGGCTGGGCGGTGGCGATTTCCGCCGCTTCGGGCGGAATCGCGTCGGGATCGGGGGCCGTCTCACTCGGCACGCCCTGCCGCCAGAACCTCATGCCGCCGGGACTCCGATCAGGTTGTTCTCACTTGCCGCGATGAAGCGCATCCGAGCCACCGATCCGGTCTCCAGCGTGTCGTCGAAGCGGATAGCAGCATAGCAATCGGCGCGTCCCCGACCGGGACCCTCGATCAGGACATCGCTGGCATGGCCGATGCGGCCCGAAAGCTCAGCCTTCAGCGTGGCAGCGCCGACAGCGCGCAGCCGGGCGGCGCGCTCGCGTCGAGGCTGCGGCGGAACATATCATCGGTTTCGGTCGGGAAGCCGGCGATCAGATCGGCGCCGAGCGCGACATCGGGGCGCAACGCGCGGGCATGCCGCGCCGCGGCGATCGCCTGAGCCCGGCTGTGCCGCCGCTTCATGCGCTTCAGGATCAGATCGTCGCCGGCCTGCAACGACAGATGCAGATGCGGCATCAGCCGCGGTTCGTCGCCGAGCAAATCCCATAACTCGTCGTCGATTTCGCTCGGATCGAGCGAGGACAGCCGCAGGCGCGGCGGTTCGGGGACTGCCGCGAGGAGTTGCCGGACCATGTGGCCGAGACTCGGCTTGTCGGGCAGATCGGCGCCATAGGCGGTCAGGTCGACGCCGGTCAGCACGATCTCGCGATAGCCGGCAACAACGAGGGCGCGCGCGTCCTCGACGATGCTGTCGAGCGGCACCGAGCGGCTCGGCCCCCGCGCATAGGGGATGATGCAAAAGGTGCAGCGATGGTCGCAGCCCTGCTGCACCTGCAGATAGGCGCAGGCGCGAACCCGCCCCTCACCCTCCCACGCTCCGCGTGGGCCCCTCCCTCTCCCCGTAAACGGGGCGAGGGATTTCAGTGGCACCGCCGACTCCCTCTCCCCGCCCGCGGGGAGAGGGTTGGGGTGAGGGGCAGCCGCATAGCTTTCGGGGCGCAGCTTGGCAGCATTGTCGAGTATAAGGTCGACTTCGGCGAGCGCGGCATAGCGCTGTGGATCAAGGGTAGCAGCGCAGCCGGTGACGATGATGCGGGCGTCGGGCCGTTCGCGGCGAGCGCGGCGGATCGCCTGCCGCGCCTGCCGCTCGGCCTCGGCGGTCACCGCGCAGGTGTTGACGATGATCGTATCTTGCAACCCGGCGCCGCCGGCGAGCCGTTCGATTACGCCGCTTTCCAAAGCATTGAGCCGACAGCCGAAGGTGACGACCTCAACCGCGGTCATCGGCTGGTCCCGGCGAGGCTAGCAATATCGACGACGCCCTCGAATGCTAACGCCGCGGGACCGGTCATGATCACATGCCCGTCGTCGCGCCAGCGAATGTCGAGCGTGCCGCCGTCGAGCGCGACTGTCGCCTGGCGCTCGGTCAGGCCGCGCCGGTGCGCCGCGACCAAAGCGGCGCAGGCGCCGGTGCCGCAGGCGCGGGTGATGCCGGCGCCGCGCTCCCAGACCCTGAGCCGGATATGCCCGCGACCCTGCACCGCCGCGACGCCGATATTTGCGCGCTCCGGAAACAGCTTGTCGTGTTCGAGGCGAGGCCCGAGCTCAGCGAGGTCGATCGCCGCGGCATCCGCCACAAAGAAGGTGGCGTGCGGATTGCCGATATTGGTGCAAACCGGCTCCCGCAATGGACCGAGCGCGAGATCGACCCGATCGGTGTCCATCTCGCGGGCGAGCGGGATATCGCGCCAGCCGGTGCGCGCCGGCCCCATATCGACCGCGACATTCTGGTTCGGCAACACCTCGGCTTCGAGGAGACCGGCGATTGTCTCGATGCGCGTCCGGCTGTCGCCGGTTTCCTCGGCGAGCAGCCGGGCGATGCAGCGGGTGGCGTTGCCGCAAGCCTCGGCCTCACTGCCATCGGCATTGATGATGCGCATCGATACCTGTGCCGTCGGATGGCGCGGCGGCTCGACCAAGATCAGCTGATCGCAGCCGATCCCGATACGCCGGTCGGCGATATTCCGCGCCACCTCGGCATCGATCGCGACGGCATCGCGGCGCCGATCGAGCACGACGAAATCGTTGCCGAGCCCATGCATTTTACGGAAGCGGATTTGCGCCATGCCGCCGCTTATATGGCGGGCCGGGCGACGATGTCCAACGCGGCCAGCGCTGCTGTTACCCGTGGCCGGCGCGGCGATCCGCAGCCCGGGTGCGCTGTCCTTTTGCCGCCGCTTTCGTTTTCGGACTGTGCGGCTCGGCATGCGCCAGCTTGGCCGAGCGCGGCCCATCGGTTTTCGCCACCGTCTTAACGATCGTCTTGTTGCTTCCAGCCGCCACGGTCCTTCGCTTGTCGGCCGCCCGGGCTTGCGTATGCGCGGTCCGGCCGCGGTCGCGCGATTTCACCATCCTTATGACGTGACGTCGCGATTTGTCCCCGGCCACCGCCCTCGGGCGCGGTGCCGGGGCCGGCGCCGCGGCGGCCGGGGCCGGAGCGGGTTCGACCGGGCGGGCGACGGGAAGCGGGGCGGGCTGCTGCAGGACCGGGCCGCTCTCGTTGCTGAAGTAATTCGGCGCGGCAGTGGGCGGGTTGAAGTTCTTAGACCCGGCCGGCGGCTCGGCTCTACCAACTGCCGGAGCGGCAGCGGCGACAGCGGCTACCAGGCCGGCGGCGATGATCCGATAGCGGAACTTCACCGCTTGCCGTCTTTCCAATCGGCAAAGCTGATGCGGTCCATCAGGAAGAGATCGCTGGTGCGCGCATACCAGCCGCGCCCGTGCATGCGCCCGATCAGCCGCATCTTGTCGGTCTGGACGTAGAACTTCTCGGGATCGACGAGATCGTCGCGGATATGGATGTGG
>VAZR01000320.1 GCA_005888515.1 Alphaproteobacteria bacterium
AAAGGAGACGCTGACCTCGCGCCTGATCGACCGGCCGATCCGGCCGCTGTTCGTGCCCGGGTTTCGCAACGAGACACAGGTCGTCTGCACGGTATTGAGCCACGATCTGGAAAACGACCCTGACGTCGTGGCTCTAATCGGCGCCTCGGCGGCGCTGACCATCTCCGGTATCCCGTTCATGGGGCCGATCGCCGGTTGCCGGGTCGGCTATATCGACGGCCAATACGTGCTGAACCCGACCTTGGACCAGCTGCCGCAATCACAGCTCGATCTGATGGTCGCCGGCACCGCCGAGGGCGTGCTGATGGTCGAGTCGGAGGCCAAGGAGCTGTCCGAAGAGATCATGCTCGGCGCCGTGACCTTTGGGCATAAGAGCTTTCAGCCGGTCATCGACGCGATCATTGCGCTCGCCGAGACCTGCGCCAACGAGCCGTGGGCTGTGGCCCAGCCGCCCGCCAATAAGGCGACGATCGAGGCCAGGCTGCGCGAAGCTGTCGGGCCGCAGCTCGACGCCGCCTACCGCGAGCGCAGCAAGCAGGCGCGCAGCGACCAACTCGACGCGGCCAAGGCGACAGCGGAAAGCCTCTTCGAAGACGAGGCCGAGCGCACCCTCGCGCTCAAGCTGTTCAAGGATCTCGAAAAGGAGATCGTGCGCGGTGCGATCCTGCGCGGCGACCAGCGGATCGACGGGCGCGACACCAGAGCGGTCCGGACCATCGATTGCCAGGTCGGCCTGCTGCCGCGGGCGCATGGCTCGGCGCTGTTCACCCGTGGCGAGACGCAGGCGCTGGTCGTCGCGACGCTCGGCACGGGCCAGGACGAGCAAATTATTGATGCGCTTGAAGGCGAGTACCGCGAAAACTTCATGCTGCATTACAACTTCCCACCCTATTCGACTGGCGAGGCTGGCCGAATGGGCTCGCCGGGCCGGCGCGAGATCGGTCATGGCAAGCTCGCCTGGCGGGCGGTGCGGCCGTTATTGCCGGCGAAGGAAAGTTTTCCTTACACGATCCGCGTCGTGTCGGAGATCACCGAGTCGAATGGCTCGTCGTCGATGGCGTCGATCTGCGGCTCCTCGCTCGCGCTGATGGATGCCGGCGTGCCATTGGCGCGGCCCGTCGCGGGCATCGCGATGGGTCTGATCAAGGAGCCGCATGCCTTTGCGGTCCTCTCCGACATCCTCGGCGACGAGGATCATCTCGGCGACATGGATTTCAAGGTGGCCGGCACCGAGCGCGGCATCACGGCGCTGCAGATGGACATCAAGATCACCTCGATCACCGAGGAGATCATGCGGATCGCGCTTGATCAGGCGCGCGAGGGCCGCGCCCATATCCTCGGCGAGATGAGCAAGGCGTTGACCGGAGCCCGCGAGGAGGTCAGCGAAAACGCACCGCGCATCACGACGATTTCGATCCCGAAGGACAAGATCCGCGAAGTGATCGGCTCGGGCGGCAAGGTTATCCGCGAGATCGTCGAGACGACGGGCGCCAAGATCGACATCGACGATGACGGCACGATCAAGATTGCCGCGGTCCATGCCGACGCCTCGAAGGCGGCGATCGACTGGATCCGCGGCATCGTCGCCGAGCCGGAAGCCGGCGGGATCTACAACGGCAAGGTCGTCAAGGTCGTCGACTTCGGCGCTTTCGTGAACTTCCTCGGCTCGCGCGACGGCCTCGTCCATATCAGCGAGTTGGCGCCGCAGCGCGTCGGCAAGGTGGCCGATGTCGTCAAGGTCGGCGATACGGTCAAGGTCAAGGTGCTCGGCTTTGACGACCGCGGCAAGGTCAAGCTCAGCATGCGCCAGGTCGATCAGCAGACCGGCGAGGACCTCGGCGACCGGCGCCAGCGGGAACAGCCGAAGCAGGAACAGGCAGCGCTCTGAGGGCCCACCCGCGACCGGGAGGCGGCATGCCCGCCGACTTGCGCGAGGTCCCCTGCCCGTCCCTTTCCTCGGTGATCGGTCATCGCGGCGCCGCGGCGCGCGCGCCCGAGAACACGCTCGCCGGGCTGCGCCGCGCGCGCGAGCTCGGTTGCGCTTGGGTCGAATTCGACGTGCGGCTGACCGGCGATGGCGCACTCGTGCTGTGTCACGACGGTCGGCTCGAGCGGACCTCGACCGGGCATGGCCGCGTCTCGGCGCAGACCCTCGCAGCAATCCGCCGCTGCGATGCCGGCGGCTGGTTTGCCCCGGAATTTGCCGGCGAGATCGTGCCGAGCTTGGACGAAGCGCTGGAGCTGGCGAGTAAGCT
>VAZR01000321.1 GCA_005888515.1 Alphaproteobacteria bacterium
GGCATGGCTTTCCTCCGCTCTAGCTGCGCGGAGATTGCGTCGTCGCTGCGCTCCTCGCAATGACAAAGAGCTTGGCGTCCCGGCGAAAGCCGGGACCCATTCTGAAGAGTTTCGGACGCGGCGTGGTGGGTCCCGGCTTTCGCCGGGACGCGTCTGTTGGATTAGCGGTGGGCGCGGATGAAGTCGCGGACCAGGGGGTAGGTCTCGGTCTGCCAGCGGCGGCCATTGAAGACGCCGTAATGGCCGACGCCGGGCTGCAGATGATGCAGTTTTTTCGATGCCGGAAGGTTATGGCACAGGCGCTGCGCGGCGATGGTCTGGCCGGGGCCGCAGATGTCGTCGCGCTCGCCTTCGACCGTCATCAGCGCGGTCTGCTCGATGGCGCCGGGATCGGCCGGCTCGCCATGCACCTCGAAGCGGCCCTGAGCCAGATCGTGGCGCTGAAACACGCGGTGGAGGGTCTCGAGGTAGAACTCCGCCGGGAGGTCCATGACGGTGCTGTATTCATCATAGAAGGCGCGGGTCACCGCGACGCTGTCGCTGTCGCCCTCGACCAGCTGCTGAAACATCCGCCAATGCGCCGACACGTGGCGGTCGAGGTTCATGCTGAGAAACCCGGCGAGCTGCAGAAAGCCGGGATAAACGCGCCGGGATGCGCCGGGATAGCGCGCCGGCACGGTGGTGATCACGGTGCGCTCGAACCAGCCGAGGCTGTGCGCCTCGGCGAAGCGGTTGACCTCGGTCGGGTTGGCGGCCGGGTCGATCGGTCCGCCCATCAGCACCATCGAGCACGGCTGACACGGATCCTTCGCCGCCGCGAGCAACGCCACCGCCGCCAAAACGGGCACCGAGGGCTGACACACCGCCATCACGTGGGTGCCGGGCCCGAGCAGGCGGATGAAATCGATGATCAGATCGACGGTTTCGTCGAGCCCGAAGCGGCCATCGGCGACCGGCACGCTGCGGGCATTGATCCAGTCGGTCAGGTAGACGTCGTGGTCGGGCAGCGCGGCTGCGACGGTGCCGCGCAGCAAGGTTGCGAAATGACCCGAGAGCGGCGCAACCATCAGCAGCTTGGGCTGATCGAGCTTCGCGGCCTTGCGGAAGTTCACCAAACGGCAGAACGGGTGCGTCGAGACGATCTCCTCGCTGACCGGGATGTCGGCGCCGTCGATCGTCACCTTGTCGATACCGAAAGCGGCCCGCTCATGCGAGATCCCGGTGCGCGACAGCAAAGTCAGCGCCGCGGCGGTGCCGCGCACGAACGGCAGATCCCGGATGATCGGCCCAGCCTGATCTATCAGGCCGCAGGCGGTTTCGACGAAGAGCCTCAGCGGCGCCAGCGCATCCCGCTGCGCCTGATAGGCATCGTACAGCATGTCTCCCGCCGTCTTGTTGTCAGCCCGGTGCGGCACGGCCGAAACGGGCTTGGGGCGCACTAGGTACGCAAAACTGTCACAAAATCAACAAGATGAAAATGCATGGCGGAAGCGCAACCGGAGCGTGACAAAAGCGGGAACTTTCGTTCCCTCCGGCGGCCGGGAGGGTTATCGGCCCTGGGATTGGCGGCGTGTGTCCGCCGAATCGACTAGCGCGGCGGGGCGGCGACGCCGCCGCGCAGCTCATGAACCACGGCGCCGAGCCGCCGCGGCGGCGGCGCCAGCCACAGCGGGTGGGCGAGGCTCGTCGTCACGTCGTTCTCGCCGGCCTGCCAGCGCCGCGTCAGGGCCGGCATCGCGAAATCGTTGCTTTTGGCGGCCAGCTCGGCCGGGTTGCCCTCGTGCACGAGGTGCAGGATTGTCATCGTCGCGCTGCTCGCCTCGGCGAGGCATTTGCGGATGTCGGCGTTGCCGTGCAGGGCCGGCGGCACCCGCTCGCCCAACAGCGCGATCATCCGGCGCAGGTCGTGGTTGCGCCTGAGCGCGGCGATCTCGCGCGCCGAGCGGCTGATGCCGCCGCGCGCGCCGGGGACCGGATCGTAGCCGTCGATCACAAAGCACAGCGTGTCGGCCGGCCGAGCATCGTCGAGCGCGGCGACCGACACGGCGCCGCCGCCGTAGCGCTGCCGGTCGATGACGACCGGCGGCAACCCGGGCAACGCGGTGCTGGCCAGCACGTGATCCAGACCGATCACATGGCGGTCGTTATCGAAATAGGTCTCGGCCCCCGTGACCAGGTTGACCGCGCCCAACACCAGCCGAACCGCACCGGAATTGACCCGCTCGAAATCGACCGCGCCCTGGATCAATTCGCGCAATTCGGCGGTTTGAATAACCGCGTCGCCGCGCGGTTCATCGGAGCTCGCCCCTCGCGAGCGCGCTGCCCACCCGGTCATCAGATGCCGCAGCGAGGCCGTTAGGCTGCCGCCCGCGCGGGCCGCAGCGCGCCGGCTCAGCTCCTGCCAGAACTGACGCAGCCGGAGGACGCGTTCATGCGGCAGATTGCCGGCGATGATCGCGCCGTTGATCGCGCCGATCGCGGTGCCGGCGATCCAGTTCGGACGCACGCCGCGGTTCTCCAGCGCTGCATAGGCGCCGGCCTGATAAGCGCCGAGCGCGCCGCCCCCCGACAGCACCAGGGCGATCCGGTCGAAACGGGCCAAGCTTTTGTCCGATCGCGCTCGCGCCAACACCCGCTCCTTGCGCTCCGCCGCCAGTCGAAA
>VAZR01000328.1 GCA_005888515.1 Alphaproteobacteria bacterium
ATCTATGATCGTATTGCCGGCGATCGTTACGGCTCCGAAATTGGTGTTCATGCCAAACGTGAAGGTGCCGATCGTGGTGACCGCGCCGAACACGTAAGGATCGCCGCCGCCGGTGATTGTGTAGGTCCCGCCGTTCAGCGTCACCGTACCGGTCGTCGCCAGCACGAGATCGCCGCTCGTCGTGACCCCGTTCAGGCTCTGCGCCCCTGTGCCGTTACTCAGAGTCAGCGAATTCGCACCGCCGGTCACCTGGCCGTTCAGCGAAATTGCGCCATTGCCCGTGTCCGAGAGGGTTGCGTCTGCCAGGAGCGTGATCGGGCTGTTGTAGCTCTGGCCGCCGCCCGAGGTCGTCACGATTGTTGCCGCGCCGTCATTGAGCCGGATCGCGCCCGAGGTCCCTGCCGTCGCGGCAAAGCTGTTGCCGCTGACCGTACTGCCGAGAGTCACGTCGGCGCCGCTGCCGCTCGCGGTCAGCGTCACACCCCCGGTGCCGGCGGCGATCGCCCCGAGGTTGCTAGGGACCGGTGTTCGAAATGGCAACATTGCCGCCGCCCGATTGCGTGATCCCGGTCACCGTCAGCGGGCTCGCCGTGTTGGTCAGCGAGATGGCGCCGGAGGTGTTGTTGCTGGCGCTGAAGGTGCCGACCGTGTTGGCGCCGCCCAGGGTCGTGCCGCCGGCCGAACTGGTGAACAAGGTGCCGGTCGTGCTCAGCGTGCCGCCGACCTCGCTGATGATGCCGCTCGCGGTCAGGCTGATCGTGCCGCCATCGGCGCTGACCCCGCCGGTCAGGGTCAGAGCGCCGGTGTTGTTGATCGTGATCCCGCCGCCGCCAGTCTGGATGATCCCGGTGACGGTCAAGGGCGCCGCCGTGTTGGTCAGCGAGATGGCGCCCACGGTCGTGTTCGTGGCATTGAAGCTGGCAATCGCGTTGGCGCCGCCCAGCGTCGTGCCGCCGGCCGAGGTGGTGATCAACGACGCGCTGGTGCTGACCAGCCCGCTGCCGCTTTCGCTGATCGTGCCGGCCGCGGTCAGCGCCACCCCCGAATTGACGGCGCTGACCGCCTGGGTCAGGGTCAGGTCGCCGGAGGTCGTCGTCGTCAGGCGGATCAGGCCGTCATTGGTCGTGACCCCGGTGGCGCCGGCAAACGGCCCCGAGGCCGTTACCGTCCCGACCGTCAGGCTGGTGCCGGTGTTGTTGAACCTGAAGTCGGAAGCGGCGAAGCCGACCGACCCCGCCAGGGTCCCGACCGCGTTGGCTTGGTCGAGCGTCACCGGACCGCCGGCAGCAATGACGCCGAGCGCGCCGGCGGTGATCGTGCCGCTCGAATTCTGCGACACCGCGCCGGCCGAGCTCAGCCGCACCGTGCCGGTGCCGGCCGCGATGGCCTGGGTCAGAGATAGGCTACCATTAGTGGTCGTCGCCATTGTCATGTCGGCGTTGCTGGTCGTGACGCCGGTGGTGGCGCCGACCGTGCCGATCGTCAATGCCAGATTGTCGTTGCGGAATGCGAAGCTGTTGCCAGCGCCGGTCACGTTCGCCGCCAAAGTGCCGATTTGGTTGGCGTCCAGCATCGACACTGGCCCGACCGCCGTGATGCTCAGCGTGCTGGCAATGACCGGCGGGGTCTCGCTGATGCCGGCGCCTGCGATCAGCTGCAGGGTGCGGCCAGCCATATCGATCGTGGCGGCCAGATTGATGTTCGACCCTGAATCGAGCTTTAAGAGGTTGCTCACGTTGGTCGGGCCGAGCGCGCCGTTTACCGTCAGGCTTCCGGCGTTATTGGCACCGATCACCAGTGTGTCGGCGGTAAGATCGGCGGAGAGCGCGGTGGCATCGACTACCAGATGACCCGCTCCCGTGCTGGTACCGGCATCGATCGGCCGAGCCGTCGTCACCGGCGCGATTGTCACCGTGCCGGTGCCTGCATTGACGCCGCTGCCGATCGCCAGGTTGTCGGCGAGAAGCGTGATATTGCCGCCCGAGGAGGAGACTGCGTCCGTGCCGGTGCTGGCGAGCGCCATCGTGCCGCCGGCGCCGGTGGTCAGCGTGATGTCGCCGCCGGCCGTTGCGAATTGCGGAGCATTGGCCAAAGCCCCTGGCGCGGTCGCCATCGTGATGTTGCCGCCGCCGCCCGCTGCGCCGGCTGTCGCCGTCAGGGTGCCCGTGCCGCTGATGACGTTGACGACAGCATTGGCGTTGACGTTGATGTCGCGCTCGGCGATCAGCTGGATGGAGCCGGAAGCCGAGCGGACCGAACCGAACCCGGTGTTGTCGCCGAGATTAATGTCGCGGCCGGCGGCGAGCTCGACCAGCCCCGAACCGAGACCCTGGATCGACGGCAACGAGGATTGGCCGCCAGTGTTGATGTCGGCTGTGGAACCGAACATTTGGACGACGATAGTGGCGGGCCCGCGGATCGTCTTGCCGTCGGTGAGGATATTAATGGTGCCGAGATTGTTCAGCACAATC
>VAZR01000329.1 GCA_005888515.1 Alphaproteobacteria bacterium
CATGTCGCTGCACAACGCGCTGTCGGCGCACGGGCCCGACCGCGCCAGTTTCGACAAGGCGGTCGCAGCGGATCTTAAGCCGCAGAAGATTGGGGATACGCTCGCCTTCATGTTCGAGACGCGGCTCGTGGTGCGGCCGACTAAATTCGCGCTCGAAACCCCGGCCCTGCAGAATGATTACGATGCCGTTTGGGCCGGCTTCGAGAAGAAGTTCAAGGGGTAATTCACAATGAGACGGTGAGGCAGCGAGAAAACCGTCGCCCCGGTGAAAGCCGGGACCCACTTGTCCGAATTACGAGCGGCGGAACGATGGGTCCCGGCTTTCGCCGGGACGACGGTGTTTTTTTCCTCTGTGTCTCACTGCCTCATTGTGAAATTTTACTTCACCGACGAGAAGCTGGTGGGTTGCAGGAAGGAGTTCGCGACGCGCTGTACGATCGGGCCGTTCGCCTCGGTTTCGGCGCGCTGGCGATGCCATTCCGGATCGGCCTGGAAGGCGTTCCACCTTTTCTCGCGGTCGGCGAGCGACTCCCACTTCAACAGATAATAAAGCGCCTGGTTCGAATCGCCGACCAAGACGGTCCAGAAGCCGGCCTGTTCGATGCCGTGGCGCTGCCAGATCTTCAGCGTGATCGTGTCAAAACGCTTCAGCAGATCCGGCAGGCGGCCAGGTACCGCGTGATAGACGCGCAGTTCGTAGATCATGTCATTCCTCCGCACACGGGTTTACCCAGGATTGGCGAGGAGATTGCTTCGTCGCTCCGCTTCTCGCAATGACAACTCACTTTGGCTGTCATTGCGAGCGAAGCGAAGCAATCTCCCCGACGTAAGAGAGGCTCACTTCACTGATGAGAAGCTGGTCGGTGTCATCAGATTGTTGGTGATCGAGGCGACGATCGGACCGTTCTTTTCGGTCTCGGCCCGTGCCTTCAGCCAGTCCGGATCGGCGCCGAACGCACCGAACTTCGCCTCGCGCTCGGCGAGCGACTCCCATTTGAGGAGGTAATAGAGATCCTGGTTGGAATCGCCGACCAGGACGGTCCAGAACCCGGCCTGCTTGATGCCGTGCTTGTCCCACAGCTTCAGCGTGATCGTGTCGAACCGCTTCAAGAGATCCGGCAACCGGCCCGGCACGCAATGATAGACCCGCAACTCATAGATCATGGGGCTCTCCGATGTATGATCGGCGGCAGCATGCGTTGCCGGCGCGCGGGCGGCAAGCCGTCAAATCGGAGAATAGGGGCGGAGCATTGCACCTGATCGGTCTGTTGCGCGGCGTCGCGCTGGTGCTGCTGGTCTGGGGCGGACCGTGTTTCGCCCAGCTCAGCAGCGATCCGCAGGCGCTGGCTGCGATTGGCGAGCGGGTCGGATTGCGCGATGTGCCGGGGTTTGTCGAAACGGTGCAGACGCTGCGCAATACCGGGCATCTGCCATCGCGCTATGTGACGAAGGACGCGGCGCGGGCCCATGGCTGGCGCGGCGGCGGGCTGTGCAACGTGTGGCCGGGACATGTGATCGGCGGCGATGTGTTCAACAATTTCGGGCGACAGCTGCCGGGCGGGCCCGGCTGGATCTATCACGAAGCCGATCTCGACACCGGCTGCGGCCAGCGCGGCGCGAAACGGCTGATCTATGCGAATGACGGCGCGATTTTTGTGACGGTCGACCATTACAGCACGTTTACGCAGGTACCGTAGGACCAGACCTCCCAACCCACAAAGAGGTTGTCATTGCGAGGAGCGGAGCGACGAAGCAATCCCCATCGGAGGAGCAAGGTCGGAGGGAGATTGCTTCGCTGCGCTCGCAATGACAGTCATGGTTTAGAGATGAAGAACTGCATTCTCGATGGTTCGACCCTGCCCGATGCGGCGGCGGTGTACCGCAAGCTCGGCGAGGCGCTGCGCGCGCCGGCCCATTTCGGCAACAACCCGGATGCGCTGTGGGACGTCATTACCGAACATAGCGGCGAGCCGATCGAGATCGTGTGGCGCAACTCGGCGCAATCGTCGGCGCGGCTTGGGCCGCGGTTCGACGACATCGTCGCGGTGCTTCGGCGCGCGGCGGCGCAAGGAATCCTGACGTTCGAATTGAACGCAGCTGCAAGAGCGCACCAATGTGTCACGGCCTATGCGCGACCGGTGCGCCGCTCTCCCTCTCCCCGCCTGCGGGGAGAGGGCCGGGGTGAGGGGCTGAGGGTTACGCGAGGTGGGTTTCGGTCCAGGCGGCGAGGTCGAGGAGGGACTCGTCGCGGAAGCGGGGGCCGACCAGCTGGATACCGAGCGGCAGCCCTTTGGGGCCGGCGCCGGCCGGCAAGGTCACGCACGGCGCCCAGGCCAAGGTCCAGATCGAGTTGAAACTCGGATTACCGGTCGAGCCGAGCCCCTCGGGTGCTTCGCCCGCGGCGCTCGGCGTCAGCAGCATATCGACACTGGCGAAGATTGCGTCGAGGTGGCGGCGGAACGCTTCGGCGGTCTCGATCGCTTCGACATAGGCGTCGAGCGGCAATTCACGCCCGGGGGTCAGCACCGTATCGCGCAATACCTGACTGACCTGGTCGTGGTGCTCCTCGTATTCATAGGCATAGTTGCGCGCCGCCTCGAAATTGAAGATGCGGCGATGGTGCTCGAGGATGTTGGCGAATTCTGGCACGAACGACACCTCGCTGACCGTGGCGCCCGCTGCTCTCAGACGTGCCGCACTCTGCTCGATCAGGGCCTGGGTCGCGCTGTCGGCGGCATCCCAGGCCGGGGTACGGCAGACACCGATGCGCGGCGCGCCGACATTGCGGTCGATCTTGCGATGCGGGGTGGCGATCAATGCCGCGCGCAGCAATGCCAGATCCTCGACCGTGCGGCACAACACACCGAGGGTGTCGAGGTTATGGCACTGCAATTTGATACCGCTGCGGCTGAATTCGCCAAAGCTCGGCTTGTAGCCGATGACACCGCAAAATGCCGAGGGACGGATCACCGAGCCGCCGGTCTGGGTCCCGAGCGCCACCGGCACCTGGAAATCGGCGACCGCGGCTGCCGAGCCGCTCGACGAACCGCCGGGGGTGTGCGCGGGGTTGTGCGGGTTGACCGTCGCGCCCGGGAAGCGGTTGGCGAATTCGGTCGTCACGGTCTTGCCGAGGATCACCGCGCCGGCCATGCGCAGCAATGCGACGCAGGCGGCATCGGCGAACGGCCGGTTGCCGCGGTAGATCGGCGAGCCGTGCTCGGTCGGCATGTCGACGGTGTCGATGATGTCCTTGACCCCGATCGGCAGACCGGCGAGCAGGCCGGGGCGGCCTGCCCGGGTGTTGGCATCGGCGGCGCGCGCTTGCGCCAATGCCTGCTCGGGATCGAGCCAAGTCCAAGCCTTGACCGATCTGCGCTCCTCGGCGCGATCGAGGCAGGCTCGGGTCAGCGCTTCGGCGGTCAAGGCGCCGGAGGTCAGCTGCGCGACGGCTTGCGCCGCGCTGAGTTGGTTCGCGGTCATTGGCGGGCTCCCAAATGGCGCTCGACCCAGACGCCGGTCGCCAAGAGCCTTGCATCGGCGTGACGCTTGCCGATCAGTTGGATGCCGACCGGCAACCCGTCCGGACCGGTCCCGGCCGGCAAGGTCAAACACGGCATGTAGAGCACCGTCCAAAGCCCGTTGAAGATCGCGGAGCCGGTCTCGCCGAGCCCGCGCGGCGCCTGCCCGGGCGCCGGCAGGGTCAGGACCGCATCAAACTGGCTGGCCCATTCCGCCGCGGCGGCGCGCATGCGCTCGGCATCGCGCCAGGCCTGGCGGAAATCGGCGAGGGTCAATTCTTTCGCATCGGCGAGCTTGCCGTTGGCGAGCAGATCCGCGCTCAGCAGCGCTTCGTGGCGGTAGAGCTCCGGCGCGTGCACGCGCAATGCCTCAAAGACGCTGTGGCGCCGCTGCACCTCCGAGACATCGCCGCATTCCGGCGGCAATTCGGATTCGACGATCTCAGCGCCGGCGGCGCGCAGCCGCACCGCGGCATCTTCGAGCATCGCCTTGCCTTCCGGCAATGCGCGGTCCCAATGCGGCGTATGGCACAAGGCCAGGCGCGGCGGCCGTTCCGGCATTACCGGCGGCTCGTAGGGGATCGCCATCAGCGCGGCGCGCAACAAAGCGATATCCTCGACCGAGCGCGCCATGATGCCGACCGTGTCGAGGCTTTCGGTATTGGGGTGCATGCCGGCCGGCGGAAACAGGCCGTAGCTCGGCTTGAACCCGACGACGCCGCAATAGGAAGCGGGGCGGATCACCGACCCACCGGTCTGCGTGCCGATCGCCAAGGGCACCATGAAGTCGGCAACCGAAGCGGCCGAGCCGCTCGACGAACCGCCGGGGGTATGCGCCGGGTTGTGCGGGTTGGCGGTCGGGCCGGGATGGCGGTTGGCGAATTCGGTCGTCACCGTCTTGCCGAGCAGGATGCCGCCGGCGGCACGCGGCAGGCTCGCGGCGCTGCCGGTAAAACCGGGGCGGCAGCCGGTATAGATCGGCGAACCGTAGCCGGTCGGCATGTCGGCGGTGTCGAAGATGTCCTTGATGCCGAACGGCACGCCTTTCAGCACGCCGCGTTTACGGCTGTTGTCGGAGGCGCGCGCCGCGGCGAGCGCCTGTTCGCGATCGAGATGGGCCCAGGCGCGGACGACCGGCTCGCGCGCGGCGATCCGGTCGAGACAGCTCCGCATGACGGCTTCGGCGGTCAACTCGCCATTTTCGATCTGCCGGGCAAGCGCGACGGCGGAAAGGCGATTGGGTTCGGTATTCGGCATGCGGGCCTCGGCGCGGTGAGGCGGCTATCTAGCCACAGCGGCAAGCCCGGCCGCAAAGTTTTTGGCCAGGCTCTGACGCATACGGGTGCAGGCTGCGGCGGTTTCGTGTATGATTA
>VAZR01000330.1 GCA_005888515.1 Alphaproteobacteria bacterium
AGTGCAACAAGTAGAGAACCAGGCCGAGAGACGACCGTCATTGCGAGTGCAGCGAAGCGATATCGTGCCAATGCGGCACACCCGATGGGCATTGCTTCGTCGCTGGGCTCCTCGTAATGACGCCGCGAATTGATGCGCTACACCAAAGCGGCACTGCTCCTCTTCGGTCTCGGGCTGGTGCTCGGATTCGCGCTGATCATCGCCGAGGTGCCGGGGTTCGGTTGGATTGCGAGCGGCGTCATGGCTCTTGGTCTCGTCGCCTTGCCGGTCGGTCTGCTGGCGGACGGGCGAGTGGCCTTCGTTCAGCGGATTCTGGCGCGATTTTCTCGAAAGAGACGCGCCAAGCCGCGTCAACGCGTGAGAACAGTTGCCACCCGCGCGGTCGGTCGCTCCGCCCGGCGGCATCCCGCGGCGCGCCCGGTCCGGCGAAAACGGCGCTGATCGGCCGCTGGTGCGGCCCTGGTAAGCGTCGTCGCAGGGCTGCCATAATGCGCGCCCGAGCAGCAGAAAGTTGATCCGACATGAAAGACGATGACCGGCCGCGCAATTACCGCAAGGACACGCTGTTAACCCATCTCGGGCGCAACCCCGAGGCGCAGCACGGCGCAATCAACCCGCCCGTCTATCACGCTTCGACGATCCTTTCGAAAAATGTCGCGGAGTGGGAAAACCGGCGTGACCCGCGGGTGCATTTCGGCGTCGTGCGCTATGGGCTCAGCGGCACCCCGACCACCTTCGCGCTCGAAGAGTTGCTCGCAAAAATCGAGGGCGGCTACCGCGCCGCGATCGTCTGTTCGGGATTGGCGGCGATTACCGCACCGCTGCAGGGTCTGCTGTCTCAGGGCGACAATATCCTGATGGTCGACTCCGCCTATGGCCCGGCGCGCAATTTCTGCAACCGGGAGGACGTGCCGGCGATTGCCGCGGTCGCTCACAGCCGCGGCGCCAAGGTGGTCATGGACAACACCTGGGCGACCCCGTACCTGTTCCGCTCCTTCGAGCATGGGGTCGACGTGTCGATCCACGCCGCCACCAAATATATCGGCGGCCATTCCGACGTGATGCTCGGTGCGGTCATTACCAACGAGGAAAGCTGGCTGCCGGTGCGCTCGATGATCGCCGATCTCGGGCATTGCGCCGGGCCGGACGACATCATCTTCGGATTGCGCGGCATGCGTACCCTGAGCGTGCGCTTGGAGCGCCACCAGAAGAACGCGACTGAGGTGGCGCGGTGGCTGCAAAGCCGGCCGGAAGTGTCGCGCGTTCTCTACCCGGCCCTGCCGGAAGACCCCGGCTACGCCCTGTGGAAACGCGATTTTCTCGGCGCCAGCGGCTTGTTCGGCGTTGTGCTCAAAGCGGTGCCGAAAGCGGCGGTCGACGCGTTCGTCGAGTCGCTCGACCTGTTCGGCATCGGCGCTAGCTGGGGCGGTTATGAGAGCTTGATCCAGCCCTCCTACCCAGAACGCAGCCGCACCGCGACGCGCTGGCAGGCCGAGGGGCCGCTGGTGCGCATCCATATCGGCCTCGAGGACCCGCAGGATTTGATCGCCGATCTCGCGCAAGGCCTCGACCGGTTGCGCACGGTGGCCGCGGCGTAACAGAATGGGCCGCAGCACCGCCCGGCGCCGGGCATGGAGGAAAGGCTGATGGACACGCTGGAGGCGCTCGCCGTCAACATCCCGCGCGACTATCTCGCGCGGGCCCGCGAGTTGCGCCCGATCGTCACCGCCGGCGGCGATGAGGCCGAGCGCCGCCGCGAGGTGACGCCCGAGGTCGTGCACGCCCTGATCGAGGGCGGCATCTTCAAGATGCTGTTGCCGAAATCATTGGGCGGCGCCGAGCTCGACCCGCTGACCTATACCGCCGTCCTCGAAGAGCTGGCGCGAGGCGACGGCAGCACCGCTTGGTGTCTCGGGCAGAATTCCGGTTGCTCGATGATCGCACCCTATCTGGCGCCGGAGATTGCCCGTGAAATCTTTGGCGGCCCGCACGGCATCCTCGCCTGGGGGCCCGACCTGCCCGGCGCCGGCCGCACCACCGCGGTCGAGGGCGGCTACCGGCTCACCGGGCGGTGGGGCTTCGCGACCGGCAGCCGGCATGCCACCTGGCTCGGCTGCCACGTGCCGGTTGTCGAACCGGACGGCTCGCCGCGGCTGCTGCCGAATGGCCGGCAACAGGTCCGCACGATGCTGTTCCCGAAATCCGAGGCGACAATCATCGACAATTGGTACGTGCTCGGTCTGCGCGGCACCGGCAGCGACAGCTACGCGCTCGAAGAGCTTTTCGTGCCCGAGCGCTACACGGCCGGCCGCGACAACCCCGAGGAGCTACGCGAGCGAGGACCGCTCTACCAGTTCACCAGCGGGATGATCTACGCGATGAGCTTCTCGCATGTGTCGATGGGGATCGCGCGCGGCGCCTACGATGCGTTTATCGAGATCGCGCGCGACAAGGTGCCGCGCGGCGCCAAGGGGACGCTGCGCGAGAACAACGTGATCCAGTCGCAGATCGCGCAATGCGAGGCGCGGCTTAAATCGGCGCGCGCCTATCTGCGCGGCGTGATCGGCGAGATGCGATGTCGTCGCGACGGTCTATCACGCCGCCGGGGCGGCCGCGATTTTCGAAGCGAACCCGCTCGAACGGCGGATGCGCGATATCCACGCCGGGACCCAGCAGGGCCAGGGCCGCCCGGTGCATTTCGAGACGGTCGGGCAGATGCTGATGGGTCTGCCGCCGGAAGGACGGATGTTCCGCTAAACCCGCTTCGTCAGCGGTTGCGGGCCCAGTCCTCCGTCCACAGAAAGTCAGGGCCGAGCTGGTCCAAGCTCGGGCAACCGATCTGCCCCATGACTAGGTCGATCTCGTTGACGAAAATGTCGACCGCCTTCTTGACCCCGGGCAGCCCGCCAGCCGCGGCGCCATACAAGGTCGGCCGCCCGAAAAAGCAGAAATCGGCGCCGAGGCACAGCGCGATCAAGATATCGGCGCCGCGCCGCACCCCGCTGTCGAGCAACAGCGTCAGCCGGTCGCCGACCGCCGCCCTAATCGCCGGCAAGACATCGAGCGAACCCGGCGCCTGATCGAGCTGCCGCCCGCCATGGTTCGACACCAGGATACCGTCGCAGCCGACATCGATGGCGCGCAATGCGTCCTTCGGATCCATGATCCCTTTGACGACGAGGGCGCGCGGGAACAGCTTGCGGTAAGTCTCGAGGTCGCGCCAGGTCTGGGCGTTGAATGGGCGCACGGAGGAGGCGAATTTGTAGACCTCTTCGGCATCCGCACCGGGCGGCGCATAGGGTTGCCAATTGCCAAGCATCGGGGTGCCGCCGCCGCGCTTGAAATATTCGACGATCCAGCCGGGATGCGTCATCGCCTCCAACAGGATCGACGGTTTTAGACTCAGCGCCTGCAGAAGCCCGCCGCGCACATTCGCGAAGCCGTTGCGGATGTTACGCTCGCGCTTGCCGCCGACCGGTGTATCGACGGTCAGGACCAGCGCACCCAGCCCGGCATCCGCGCTGCGCCGGATCATATCGGCATTGATCTTCGGGTCGCGCGCCGCATAGAGCTGATACCAATGATTTTTTGGCGCGATCTTGGCCGCCGCCTCGATCGTCTCGCTGCTGCCACCCGACATGATGTAGGGGATGTTGGCGTCGCGCGCCGCCTCGGCCAGCATCAGATCGGCATGATTGCGGAACAGGCTCGTCCCACCGGTCGGCGAGATGCCGAACGGGCTCGAAAATTTCTGTCCGAAAATGGTCTTTGACTGATCGCGCGTCGACACGTCGACGAGATAGCGCGGCAACAGTCGATGCTTATGAAAGGCCGAGGCATTGGTTTCGAGGCCGCGCTCATCCTCGATCCCGCCCTCGATGTAATCGAAGGCGATCTTCGGCAAGCGCCGCTTCGCCATGCGGTGCAGGTCTTCGATGTTGACGGCCTGGTCGATCCTCATGGCGTTTCCCTTTTTGCAAGGCGGACGGTGGCGTTGGCCCGGGCAGGATCGCCCATTTCCGTCGCGATCGGCAATCTTACGGCGTCTCTACCCTAGATCCGAGTGTGCGGGCGCTTGCGGCCATCTGTCGGTCGAAGGTAACGAGCGTCGCGCCGGCCCTCTGGGCCGCCGCGATGTGGATCGCATCGGGCGTTTTCAGCGGCAGATCGAAACGCTGCAGATACGTCGTTGCCGCGGCAATATCAATCGGAGTCAGCTCGATCCGCTGTGCGAACCGCATCGCCCATAGATCGAAATCGGCAAGATCGGCACGTGCCTCCGCAAGCGTGCTCTCGTGCATTCGGACGCGTCTTGCGATCGCGGAGGAAAATTCGGCCGAGGCGAGATCGCTGACGATCAGCGGTTCTCGGCTCGAGGCGATAAAGCTGTCGGCGCGTCCGCTGAGCGGCTCCACCGTGAGAAGCGCCACCAGGACATTGGCATCGAGATAAAAGCTCACTTCCACTCTTCGTCACGCATCCGGCGCACGAGCGTGGCAGCATCGGTTTTGGCAGGCTTACGGCCCACTCGCCTGGCACGCAGCCATTCGATATCCGCTTCGGTCATTGGTCGAGGCGGCGGACGTACCGGTTTGAGCTCGATCACCGGCTCGCCGCGGCGCGTTACGACGATGTGCTCGCCCCTCAAAGCGCGATCGATCAGTTTCGACAGCTGGTTTTTGGTTTCGGCGACGGTATGGGTACTCATCAGGACAAGATAGCTATCGGGTGGCCATCTGTCGATAGAAGCCCCGTTTCGGACGCGCCCGCTTGCAGCGCCCGGACGGCGCTGTAGGCTGCTTTTAGGGGAAAAGGAAAATAGGTGCCTTGATGGAATACACGACGCTCGGGCGCACCGGGCTCAGGGTCAGCGTCGCCGGCCTCGGCTGCGGCGGCTTCAGCCGGTTGGGCCTCGGAACCGGCAAGAGCGAGGCCGACGCCATCGCGATCATCCGCGAGGCCCTCGATCTCGGGGTCAACCTGTTCGACACCGCGGCTGCCTATGGAACGGAACCGGTGCTCGGCAAGGCGCTCGCCGGCGTGCCGCGCGACAAGGTCGTGATCTGCACCAAGGCGCCGTTCGGGATCAGCAACCCCGATTCCCGGCCGGAGCGCGCGGTGGCGAGCCTCGACCGCTCGCTGAAGGAACTCGGCACGGATTACATCGACGTCTATCAGCTGCACGGCAT
>VAZR01000083.1:0-8909 GCA_005888515.1 Alphaproteobacteria bacterium
CGAGCGCGCTCGCATCGACACCAAAGCGCAGTTCCGTGGCCTCGATCCAGGCAATCCGGCCAAAGCCGGCGACCAGATGGCCCCGTTCGATCGAGACGCGATAGAGGTGGAAATCGGCGAAACCGGCGTAGGACGCGCTCGGCGGATGCCGCGCCGCAAAGCGCGCCGCCGCGCGTGAGTCGTTGCATCGCTCGGCGCGCCCGAGCAGCGTCAGCCGAGGACCCGCGAGCGGGTCGGCATGTCCCGCCACATCCTCGAACAGCAACGACACGGCGGGCTCCGCGGTCAGGTTTTTAGTGTGCTGAGCCAGATCGGACAGCAGCAGCAACGGGCTGGCGTCGCCGTCGCAGGCCGCGGCGACCAGCGAAACATAGGGCCGGCCGGCAAGACTGGTGCCGAGCGCGGCGTGGCCGCGGCTTCGGATCAGGCGCCGTGCCTCGATGCCGAGCTGGGGCTTCTTTGTAACATCAGGCATGGCGAAAGAGCCTCGTGGCGCCGCATTCGGAGGCCGCGGCAAAGAAATTATTCATTCTCCAAGCCTCGAACGCATGATTCGCCAGCAATAAGGGCACCCCAACGGCTCAGAAATAGCGCGAACCCGCGGCAACGAATAGCTCCGACCGCCCCTTTTGTGTTTGCCGCCGAGCAGCCATATTTCTGTATCAGATCGTCCAGATCGGCGGCGATTAGGGCCGCAATGGACCTTGGGGGACGCATCCGTGGGTAACACGATTGCTCTCGTCGATGACGACCGGAATATCTTGACCTCGGTCTCGATGGCGCTCGAGGCGGAGGGTTTTGCGGTGCGGTGCTTCAGCGACGGCGCCGAAGCGCTGAAGGGCATGACGGCGCAGCCGGTCGATCTCGCCGTGCTCGACATCAAGATGCCGCGGATGGACGGGATGGAGCTGCTGGGCCAGCTGCGGCGCCACAGCCATATCCCGGTGATTTTTCTGACCTCGAAGGATGATGAGGTCGACGAGCTCCTCGGCCTGCGCATGGGGGCCGATGATTACATTCGCAAGCCGTTTTCGCAGCGGCTGCTGATCGAGCGCATCCGGGCCCTTATCCGGCGCGGCGAATTAGCCCGTGAACGCGAGGATAGCCAGGCCGAGCCGGTCATCGTGCGCGGCCAGATGACGCTCGATCCGGCGCGCCACCAATGCACCTGGAAGAGCGAGCCGGTCGAGCTGACCGTGACCGAGTTCCTGATCCTCAAATCGCTGGCGCAGCGTCCGGGCCACGTTAAAAACCGCGACCAGCTGATGGATGCGGCCTACGGCGAGCATATCTACGTCGATGACCGCACGATCGACAGCCACATCAAACGGCTGCGCAAAAAGTTCAAGGCGGTCGACGACGAATTCGCTCAGATCGAAACCCTTTATGGCGTCGGCTATCGATACCGCGACCGCTGATCCGGAGCCGGCCGAGCGAGCTCCCGCCCCCGCGCAACGGGCGGCCAGACCGGCAGAGCCGGCGTCGCGGGCGCAGCCGCAAACCAACCCGCCATCGCCAAGCCGGGCCGAGCCCCGAGCGTGGCTAAACCGGCTGCGCCGCTTCCGCTGGCGCCCAGTATCGCCGCTGACGCGGCGGATCATCGCGGTCAATGTGTTGCCTCTGCTGCTGCTGGCCGTCGGTTTTCTCTATCTCGGCAAATTCGAAGCGAGCCTGATCGGGCAGCAGACCGAGTCATTGCACACCCAGGGCGAGATCTTCGCCGCGGCGCTGAGCGAGGGCGCGGTCCTGGATTCGGCCGATGAGGGCGAGATCCTGCTGCCGGATCTGGCACGCCAAATGATGCGCCGGCTGGTCGAGCCGACCCGCACCCGCGCGCGGCTGTTCGACATCGACGGCAAGCAGATCGCCGATAGCCGTCTGCTGCGCGGGCCGGGCGATGCGGTACAGGTCATCGAACTGCCGCCGGTCGAACACAAGGGTCTGCTCGGCCGCCTGACCGACCGGATCTATGACTGGATCGCCGAGCTGGTTCCGAGCCGTCACAAGCATCCGCCGTACCGGGAAAGCGATACCGGCAATGCCCAGGATTTCGGCGAGGCGGTGCGTGCCTTGCGCGGCGAAAGCGGCTCCGCGGTGCGCAGCGATCCGCAGAGCGGCGGGCTGGTGGTCAGCGTCGCGGTGCCGGTGCAGCGCTACAAGCAGGTTCTCGGCGCGGTCATGCTGTCGAGCGGAAATGGCGAGATCGAGGAGGAGCTGCGGACGGTCCGCCTGGAGCTGCTCCGGATCTTCGGCGTCGCGCTGCTGGTGACCATTCTGCTGTCGCTCTATCTCGCCGGCACGATCGCGCGGCCGATCCGCCGCCTCGCGGACGCCGCCGAGCGCGCCCGCGGCCGCGGCGCGCGGGTCGAAATCCCGGATTTCGCCGGGCGCGGCGACGAGATCGGGGAGCTGTCGCGGTCGCTGCGCGAGATGACCGACACGCTGTGGCAGCGGATGAGCGCGATCGAAAGCTTCGCCGCCGATGTCGCGCATGAGATCAAGAACCCGTTATCCTCGCTGCGCAGCGCGGTCGAAACCGTGGCGCGGATCGAGGACCCGGTGAAGCGGCGCCGCTTGATGGCGATCATTCAGGATGATGTCGAGCGGCTGGACCGGCTGATCAGCGACATTTCCGATGCCTCGCGGCTCGATGCCGAGCTAAGCCGTCTCGAAGTCGCGCCGACCGATATCGGGGCGATGCTGCGAGCGCTCGTCGATATGCATGAGACCACGCGCGCCGACAGCGCACCGCATCTGACGCTCGATATTGCCGGCCCTGCCGGCGAGCTGGTTGTCCTCGGGATCGAGACCCGGTTGTCGCAGATCTTTATCAACGTCATCGCGAACGCGGTCTCATTCAGCCCGCCCGACGGCGAGATCCACATCCATGCCGCCCGCGATGGCCGCGCCGTTCTGGTCAGCGTCGAGGATCAGGGGCCCGGCATTCCGGAAGACAAGCTGACCGCGATCTTCGACCGCTTCTACAGCGAGCGGCCGGCCGGTGAGAAATTCGGGACCCACTCGGGGCTCGGACTGTCGATCTCCCGGCAAATCGTCGATGCCCATCGCGGCCGCATCTGGGCCGAGAACCGGACCGACGCGGCCGGCGCGGTCATCGGCGCCCGCTTCCTGATCCGCCTTCCGGCCGCGCCGCCGTGAGCGGATCGCTGCTGATCCACGCCACCGCCGTCGCGCTCGTCACCGCTGCCGGCCCCCGCGCGGTGCTGCTCCGCGGGCCTTCGGGTTCCGGCAAATCCGATCTGGGCCTGCGACTGATTGACGCCGGTGCCCGCCTGGTCGCCGACGATCAGAGCGACCTACGCCGCGAGGGCGAGGTCATCATTGTGCGGGCTCCGGCGGTGATCGCCGGCCTGATCGAAGTGCGCGGCATCGGCATCGTCCGGGTCGAGCCCTTGGCCGAGGCGCCGCTCGCGCTGATTGCCGATCTAATGGCCCCGAAGGCTATCGAACGCCTGCCGTTGCCCGCGACCGAGCGGCTCCTCGATGTGGAGCTGCCGCGCATCGCGGTGGCGCCCTTCGAGGCTTCGGCAGCGGCAAAAGTGGCGCTAGCCCTGCGCGCGTTTGCCGGCTCCGGTCTTCCCGCTATAATGGAATGATGACCAGCGCCGGTCGCGAGGACCGCAGGTTTGTACTACCTGAGAGCGCGCCCGGCGCACGCCAGGCCGGCTTCTATGTTCATCAAGCATGATGACGAACGGCTCGGACGGCGCTATATCGGGCCGAAATACCCCTGAGGGCTCCCGCCGGAGCCACCCCCAATGCGTCCGGCGCGAGCGGCGAGTGGCCTCTGCCCTGCGTAGACGCATCGATTTCATGTTTGCCAGCTTGATCTGCGGTCCCGCCGGAGCCGCCGGGCAGCGTTGCTGCGCCGTGCCGGCCGCAATCGGGACCGCCTGAGGAGCAACGGGCGTGCGGCCCTGGCCGCGCCCAGCAAAGGTTTGTCGATGATCGGTATGGTCTTGGTCACTCATGGACGGCTGGCAACCGAATTCGTCGCCGCCCTTGAGCATGTGGTCGGCGCGCAGACCCAAATTGCCGCCGTCTGCATCGGCCCCGACGACGATATGGAGCAGCGCCGCCAGGACATTCTTCGCAGCATTGCCGAGGTCGATAGCGGCGATGGCGCGGTGCTGTTGACCGACATGTTCGGCGGCACGCCGTCTAACCTCGCGATCTCGGTCATGGACCGGGGCAAGATCGAGGTCATCGCCGGCATCAACCTGCCGATGCTGATCAAGCTTGCCAGCCTGCGGCAAAACGAGAAGCTCGATCGCGCCGTCCTCGGAGCGCAGGAAGCCGGCCGCAAATACATCAATGTCGCCTCGCAACTGCTCGCCGACGCCCGCCGATGAATTCCGATATCGCCAAGAACCTTTCGGATGGCGCTGCGGCAACGCCGTCCGCGGCGCGGCGAACCGTCGAGATCTGCAACCAAAAAGGGCTGCATGCGCGCGCCGCGGCGCGGTTCGTCAAGACCGCCGCGCAATTCGATGCCGAAATCATGGTCCGCAAGAACGGCACCGCGGTATCCGGACGCTCGATCATGGGGCTGATGATGCTCGCCGCCGCATCGGGTGCGGTCGTCGAAATCACCGCGACAGGCCGCGACGCGGCCACCGCCGTCGACACGCTGGCGCGCCTGATCGAATGCAAGTTCGATGAGGACTGACGAGACGTTCCGGACCGAAAGAGGCAGCGAGCAGAGGCTACAAGGGATCGGCGTCTCGGCGGGCATCGCCATCGGAGCCGCCTATATCGGCGACCGCGGCGAGTTGCCGGTCAGCGAAAGCCGCATCGACGAAGCCGCGATCGAGCACGAGCGCGGCCGCTTTGCCGAGGCGGTTTCCGCCTCGATCAAACAACTCCGCAAGCTGAAGACGCGCGCGATGGCGCTGCCGGGGTCGGCGGCCGACGAGATCGGATCGCTGCTCGACGCCCATCTCGCAATGCTGGCCAATTCGCGCCTGATCCGCGGCGTGCACCGGCGCATCGGCAGAGCGCGGATCAATACCGAACGCGCGATCCAGATCGAGATCGACGAAATCGGCAAGACCTTCTCGGAAATGGACGATGCCTATCTCGCGGCGCGCATCGACGATATCCGGGTGGTCGGCGCACGGCTGATCCGCAATCTCCTGAAAAAGCCTTATGTCGCGTATTCCAGCTTGAGCGGCGGTGCGATCATTCTCGCCGAGGAGGTTACGCCGGCCGATACGGCGCTGATGGATCCGCGCCGCATCGGCGGATTTGCCGCCGAATTCGGCGGCCATGACGGGCATACCGCAATCATGGCGCGCGCGCTCGGCTTGCCGGCGGTGCTCGGCATCCCGGGACTGCTCGATCGGGCGCAGGCCGAGGTGCCGGTCATCGTCGACGGCACGGAAGGCATCGTCATCCTCGAACCTGCGGCCGAGACCCTGCGCGCCTACAAAGCGCAACAGCAGGAGGTGGCGCGGGAGCGGCGGTATCTGAACCGGCTGCGGCGGTTGCCGGCGGTCACCAAAGACGGCGTCGAGATCCGGCTCGAGGCGAATGTCGAATTGCCGGTCGAGGTCGAACAGGCGCTGGACAATGGCGCCGTCGGGCTCGGTCTCGTCCGGACCGAGTTCCTCTACATGAACCGCGAGGACCTGCCGGGCGAAGACGAGCAATACAGCTTTTTTGCCGCGCTGGTGAGCGGCATGGAGGGCCGGCCGGTCACGTTGCGAACCTTCGATATCGGCGGCGACAAATTGCCGGAGGCGCTCGCCGGCTATGCCGCGAGCGACATCGCGAACCCGGCATTGGGCCTGCGGGCCATCCGGTTGTCATTGAAGGACCGGCGCCTGCTCGATGTGCAGCTCGCGGCGATGCTGCGCGCCGCCAATTCGGGGCCGGTGCGGATCATGCTGCCGATGATCTCGACGCCGGACGAGATCCGCCGCACCCGCGAGGCGATGGAGCAGGTGGCGCGGCGGCTCAAACGGCGCGGCGTGCGCGTTCCCAAGGAACTGCCGCCGCTCGGCGCGATGATCGAGGTGCCGGCAGCGGCGCTGGCGGCCGATGCGCTGGCCGCCGAGGCCGATTTCTTCGCGATCGGGACGAATGATCTGGTGCAGTACACGCTGGCCGCCGACCGCACCGACGAAACCGTCGCGCATCTTTACAACCCGCTCCACCCCGCGGTGCTCCGCCTGATCCAATTCGCCGTCGAGGCGGCAACGCGGCGCGGGATACCGATCAGCATCTGCGGCGAGATCGCCGGCGACCCGCGCTATGCCGCGCTATTGCTGGGGCTGGGATTGCGCGAACTCTCGATGTCGCCGCGCAACATCCCACGCGTCAAGCAGCGCATCCGCAGCCTCGACATGGTCGCGGCCGGCCGCCGCACCCGCGCCATCATGGACCAATCGGACTCAGAGCGGATTGCCGCGCTGCTCGACGATTTCAACGCGACGGCCGAGCCGCGCTTGTCGATTGGCGGTCCGAAGAGTTGACGACATAAAGATATCTTTATATGTTAAAAGTCTTCCTGCCGCCGCGCTGAACTCCGGGAGCCGCTCGATGCCTGCATTTTCCGATTACAACGTCGCCGATATCGGGCTGGCCGATTGGGGCCGCAAGGAAATCGCGATCGCCGAGACCGAGATGCCGGGGCTGATGGCCTTGCGCGACGAGTTCGGCACGTCCTAACCGCTGTCCGGCGCCCACATCGTCGGCTGACTGCATATGACGATCCAGACCGCCGTGCTGATCGAGACGCTGACCCATCTCGGCGCGACGGTGCGGTGGAGCTCGTGCAACATCTACTCGACGCAGGATCATGCCGCCGCGGGGATCGCGGCCACGGGCATCCCGGTCTTCGCCTGGAAGGGCGAGACCGAGGAAGAATACGAATGGTGCATCGAGCAGACGTTGCAGGGTCCGTCAGGTTGGACGCCGAACATGATCCTCGACGATGGCGGCGACGCCACGAAGATCATTCATGACCATCACCCGCATCTGTTGAACCAGATCCGCGGCATCTCCGAAGAAACCACGACGGGGGTCGCGCGGCTTTACGAGATGATGCGCGAGGGAACGCTGAAAGCGCCGGCGATCAACGTCAATGACAGCGTCACCAAATCGAAATTCGACAATCTGTACGGCTGCCGCGAGAGCCTGGTCGACGGCATCAAACGCGCGACCGACGTCATGCTGGCCGGCAAGGTCGCGGTGGTTTGCGGCTATGGCAATGTCGGCAAGGGCTCGGCGGCGAGCCTCAGAGGCCAAGGCGCCCGCGTGCTGGTGACCGAAGTCGACCCGATCTGCGCGCTGCAGGCGGCGATGGAGGGTTATCAGGTCACCACGATGGACGAGGCGGCGCCGATCGCCGACATCTTCGTCACCGCGACCGGCTGCACCGACGTCATCACGCTCGACCACATGCGGCAGATGCACGACCGCGCGATCGTCTGCAACATCGGTCATTTCGACAGCGAGATCCAGATCGGCGCGATGCGCAACTACATCTGGGAAGAGGTCAAGCCGCAGGTCGACGAGGTCGTCTTTCCCGACGGCAAGCGGCTGATCGTCCTGGCCAAGGGGCGGCTGGTCAATCTCGGCTGCGCCACGGGCCATCCGAGCTTTGTGATGAGCGCCTCGTTCACCAACCAGGTGCTGGCACAAATCGAGCTGTGGACGAATCACGGCAAGTACGAAAACAAGGTCTATGTCCTGCCGAAGCATCTCGACGAGAAAGTCGCCCAGCTGCATCTCGACAAGCTCGGGGTCAAGCTGACCCAGCTGAGCCCGATTCAGGCGGATTATCTGGGGGTTACGGCGGCCGGTCCGTTCAAGCCAGAATATTATCGTTACTAGACGACGGGGCGCGAGCGCGACCGCTCAACTTACCGCGGCGGAACCGCTTTTCCCGGATTGCCGCGGACACCCCCGTGGCCTCCGCGCCTTTCGCCGCTCCTTTGAAAATGACCCGTGCTCTGCGAGTCTGTGCACGAGCCACGATTTTAGCCGGGACGATGCTGCTGGCTGCGTGCTCCACCGTTGATCGGTATCCAATGCAAAATCCACAGACAGGCAAAATTGTATATTGCACTACGGGGCCTTATCGATTTATGCCTTCCGGCCATAATATGGATATTGCCCATTACTGTGTTCGGCTATGCGCTAGCAAGGGATTTAACCGGACTGATGGACCAAATGTCGTGATCATCCATCCACGTTTATATGAATACGAGGAGGAAGCAAGGCGACTGACCCCTAAGGAGTGCTCATCCTAACGAGCCAGTCATCTCGAACCAGGTGACGCCGCTGGGGTCGCGTGGGACGGTGCCAATGAGTGCGTGTGGTACGCCTCCTAGTCGGCATCTGCCTTTTCTGCCAACCATGTCTTGATCAACGACTGGTAGGGCACGTCGCGCTTGTTAGCGGCGATCTTGATGCGTTCCAAAAGCGTCACCGGCAAGCGCAATGAGATCGACCGTGTCGACGGCCTCAGATTGGGCAGCCGCACCCGCTCGGCCTTGGCCCAATCGACATAATCGCTTGAGTCATGGGTCTCCCAAAAGTACCGCTCTTCCGCTTGGTCGCGGAATTGCGGAAGTGGCCTAGTTTTCCTGCTCATAACGGTGCCTTTCCTTGCGGTGCATCGCGCGGGCCGAAATAACTCGGATCATCGTGCCGTCGCGGCGCAGGGTGAAGGTGATGTGTAGAAGACGCCCGGCGTCAGTGCGGCCTAACGCGTGCAACCGGACCTCGCGATCGCTATGCCGTGCATCCGCTGCGACCAAGAGAGGCTCGCTGAAGAAGACCTGCTCGGCCTCGGCCTGCGTGACGCCATGCTTATCAACGCTCTTGCGACTGTTACCTTCGTCCCAGTCAAACCCTTCGATCCGCTGCCAATCTATCAT
>VAZR01000083.1:8915-10155 GCA_005888515.1 Alphaproteobacteria bacterium
AACCAAAACGGCCGATGATCCGCCGCGTGGGGGGTGCGGGTCGGCGCAAGTTGGGACGGCCGACCGCAAAGCGGGCGCATTGTGATCGAGTTCGCTGCCGCTATCGGTTTCGTTGTCGCCGCGATCTTCGCCGCGCTGTGGTGGCGGGCGCACGCCCGATTGCACGAGACGCTGCTCGGCCGCGAGGCCCTCGAGCAGAGCCGCGCCGGTCTCGCCGCAATGCTCGAAACCGTGCCGGCCGCCGCTCTGTGGTGGCGGCGGGGCGGCGGCGAAGAAAGCGCCATAGGCAGGATCCCTGGGACCGGTTCCGGGTCGCCGTATTCCCGGCTTCTCGGCGCGCTGGTTCCCAGCGACGCGGCACGGCTGAGGGAAGCGGTCGACAACCTGCGAGAGACCGGGGCCGGTTTTGCGATGACCGTCAGCGAAGCCGCCGGTTCCGGTTACCGCGTCGAAGGCTGCCTGACGGCGAGCGGCGACAGCGTGCTGTGGCTGGCCGACGTATCGGATGAACGGGCTTCCGAGCAGAGCCGCAACGTCGACGCGGCCGCCCTAACCGCCTTGCGGCAGGCTTTTAACGCGATCCCGCTGCCGGTATGGCGGCGCGACCGCAGCCTGCGCCTGATCGACTGCAACAATTCCTATGCCGGCGCGCTCGATTCGCTGCGCGACGTGGTCCTCGGCGAAAGCCGCGAACTCGCTCCGGAGGCCGGGCGTGAGAAGGCGCGAGCGCTGGCGCGGGCGGCCGCCACCGGGACGATCAAAAGCGAGCGGCGCCACATTGTGATCGGCGGCTCGCGCCGGTTGCTCGAAGTCTGCGAGCTGCCCGACGGAAACGGCGGCACGATCGGGTTTGCGATCGACCGCACCGATCTCGAAAGCGCCGAAAGCGAATTGGCGCGGCACATCAACGCGCATGGCCAGGTGCTCGAAAATATCCATGCCGCGGTCGCGATCTATGGCGCCGACAAGCGGCTGAGCTTCTTCAACTCGGCGTTTGCGCGGTTGTGGAGCGTCGAGGAGGAGTGGCTCGCCGGGCACCCCTCGCTCGACGAAGTTCTCGAACGCTTGCGCGAACGCCGCCGTATTCCGGAATTCGCCGATTTCCGGCTCTTCAAGCGCCAGCAGCTCGGACTGTTTACGTCGCTGATTGAGCCGCAGCACGAGCTGATGCATTTGCCCGACGACCGGACGCTCAGCGTCTCGACCTCGCCGCACCCGCTCGGCGGGCTGCTGTTCGTCT
>VAZR01000331.1 GCA_005888515.1 Alphaproteobacteria bacterium
AACACCGGCTCATGCACGCCGAACTGCTCCTGGATGGCGCGCGCGGTCAGCCCGACTTTCCAGCCCACCCGTTGCGCACCGCGCAGCTGTAGGCGCGTCAATAAGATGCCGTAGGCGTCATCGACGCTGAGCCGATCGGCCCAGTCCTGCAGAAAATATTCGCCGCGCGCCGCAGCGGTCTCGAACGCCGCAGCCGCCGCTTCGATTTCAGCTGGATCCACGCCGCGACGCCGCGTCTATAGCGCCGCGGCAACCGGTTCGGATGCGGTGAGCGGTGCCGCTCTGGCTTCGTCATACAGGTGACAAGCCACGAGCCGCCCGCCGATCGAAGTAAGCGCCGGTTCCTCCTCGCCACAGCGCAGCATCGCGTGCGGGCAGCGCGGGTGAAACCGGCACCCCGCGGGCGGGTTGAGCGGGCTCGGCACCTCGCCGGGCAGGATGATTTCGTCTTGCCGCTCGTCGGGGTGGCTCGGCAACGCGGCCGAGAACAACGCTTCGGTATAGGGGTGCTTCGGAGACCGGGCGAGGGTGCGCGCCTCGCCCTGTTCGACGATCTTGCCGAGATACATGACCGCGATCGTGTGGCTCATATGCGCCACCGCCGCCAGATCATGCGCGATGAACAGGTACGACAGACCGAGTTCGGTCTGCAGATCAACGAGCAGGTTCAGGATCTGCGCCCGGATCGACACATCGAGCGCCGACACGGGCTCGTCGAGCACGACAAGGCTCGGCGACAGCGCCAGGGCGCGCGCGATCGCGATGCGCTGACGCTGACCGCCGGAAAATTCGTGCGGGAACAGATCCGCCGCGCGATCGGGCAGCCCGACCATGTCGAGGAGACGCAGCACCCGCGCGCGCACCTCGGCGCTGGACAGCTGCTCGTTTGTCGTGAGCGGCTCGGCGATGATCGCGCTGATCCGCATGCGCGGGTTCAGCGAAGCATACGGGTCCTGAAATACCGCCTGGACCGATTTGCGGTAATGCCGCCGGCCGGCGGCGTCGAGCTCGTGCAAATCGTGCCCTTCGAACCGCATCGTGCCGCCGGTCGGCTCCTCGAGCCCCAGGACGAGCTTCGCGGTCGTCGTCTTGCCGCAACCGGACTCGCCGACGACCCCGAGGGTCTGTCCGCGCTCGATCGCAAACGAGATGCCGTCGACCGCGCGCACGACACCGCGGGCGCCGCCAAAACTGCTGCGTTTTGCCGAGAAATGCTTGGTCAGCCCGGCCGCTTCGATGACCGGCATTACACGGCCTCCCGGTGCAGGCCAGCCGCGGCAGTGGCGCCTAGAGCCGGCGCGGCGAGCCAGCACCGCGCGGTGCGGCCTTCTTCCGTCACGGTCTCCGGCGGCGCCATCTGCAGGCATTGGTCGAAAGCTCGCGGGCAGCGCGGCGCAAATGAGCAGCCCGGCGGCATTTTCGACAGATCGGGCGGCTGGCCCTCGATCGCCGTTAAGCGCTGCCGGTCGTCGCTCATCCGCGGGATTGAGTTGAGCAACGCCTCGGTATAGGGGTGCGCCGGCGAATTGAAGATGCGCGAGACCGGGCCGGATTCGACGACCCGCCCGGCATACATCACGGCGAGCTGGTCGCACATCTTGGCGACGATGCCGAGATTGTGGGTGATGAAGATCAGCGCCAGCCCGTGCGCCTGCTGCAGATCGCGCAGCAGTTTCAGATACTGCGCCTGGATCGTCAGGTCGAGGCTGGTGGTCGGCTCGTCGGCAATCAGCAGGCGCGGCTCGCAAGAGATCCCGATCGCGCCGACGATGCGTTGCCGCATGCCGCCCGACATCTCGTGCGGATATTGCCGCACCCGCGTTTCCGGCGACGGGATCCGCACCGACTTCAACAATTCGCGGGCGCGGTTCCAGGCGGTGGTGCGGCTGGCCCCTTCATGCACCCGGATCGGCTCGGCCACCTGGTTGCCGATCGTGAAAAGCGGGTTCAGCGAGGCCATCGGGTCCTGCAGGATCATCGCAATGCGACGGCCGCGGACCTTCTGCATCTCCTCGTCGGATTTCCGCAGCAGATCCTCGCCTTCGAACATCATCCGGCCGCTGACGATGCGGGCAGCCGGCGGCAGCACGCGCAGGATTGTGAGGGCGAGGGTGCTCTTGCCGGAGCCGGACTCGCCGACGATGCCGAGCGTCTCGCCGGCATGGATGCGCAGGGACACATCGTCGACCGCCCGCACCACGCGGGTGCCTTGGGCAGAGACGTAGTGGGTCGAGAGGTTCTCCAGCTCTAGAAGCGGCGCTTTCGGCATAGGCTGTCCCGGGCTCAGAGCTGGCGCAGCTGGGGGTCGAGCTTGACGCGCAGCCAGTCGCCCAGGATATTCGCCGACAGCACCATCAGCATGATGCAGCAGCCGGGCAACACGGTCAGCCACCACCGGCCGACCATCAGGCTCTGCTTGCCGTCAGACAGCATCAACCCCCAGGCGGGCTGCGGCGGCGGCACGCCGACGCCGAGGAAGGACAATGTCGCTTCCGTGATGATCACGACGCCCACCATCAATGTGCCCAACACGATGGCCGAGTTGATGACGTTGGGCAGGATGTGGCGGATCATGATCGTCCATTTGGAGCAGCCCGCGACAATG
>VAZR01000084.1 GCA_005888515.1 Alphaproteobacteria bacterium
TTCAGAAGACCGCGATCATCTTCGTGTCGGCGATCCAGGTCACCGATCTCGACCTGTTGCGAGGCTATCAGGCCGGCGCGGTCGATTATGTTCCGGTGCCGGTCGTCCCCGATCTGCTGCGCGCCAAGGTGCGGGTATTTGCCGAGCTCTACCGCAAGACCCGCCAGCTCGAGGCGCTGAACGCCGAACTCGAGCGCCGCGTCGCCGAACGGACCGCCGAATTGGCACATGCCAATGCCGATCTGGAGCAGCGCGTTGAGGAGCGCACCCGCGAGCGCGAGGCTGCGCTCGCCCAGGTGCACGAGATGCGGAAGGTCGAAAGCCTCGGCCAGCTGACCGGCGGCGTCGCGCACGACTTCAACAACCTGTTGATGGCGGTGCTCGGCAATCTTGAGCTGGTGCGCAAGTTCCTGCCGGACGACCCCAAGATCCGCCGGCTGATCGACGGCGCGATCCAGGGCGCCGAGCGCGGCGCCACGCTGACCAAGCGCATGCTCGCCTTTGCCCGCCGCCAGGAGCTGAAGCCGGAGACCATCGATATTCCGAACCTGGTCGAGAGCATGGTCGAGATGCTTGGCCGCTCGCTGGGTCCCGGCATCCAGATCACGACCGAGTTCGAAGCCGATGTGCCGCCGACCCGGGTCGACCCGAACCAGCTCGAACTGGCTCTGCTCAACCTCGCGCTCAATGCTCGAGACGCGATGCCGCTCGGCGGCCGTTTGACGATATCGGCGCATCGCGAGCGGGTCGCGGCCGGCGATATTCCGGGGCTGAAGCCGGGCGAGTACGTTTGCATCGCCGAGCGCGATACAGGCGAGGGCATGGACGAGGTCACGCTGAAGCGCGCGACCGAGCCGTTCTTCACAACCAAGGGCGCCGGCCGCGGCACCGGGCTCGGACTGTCGATGGTCGACGGCCTCGTCGCGCAATCGGGCGGGACGATGCGGATCACCAGTCGGCAAGGTGCGGGCACGACGGTCGAGTTATGGCTTCCGGTGTCGCAGGCCGAGGCAGTCGAGCGGCCGCGTCCTGCCGCCCCAACCCTGCTTGAGGACAGCCGTTGTTGCCGGGTGCTGGTCGTCGACGACGATCCGATCGTGCTGGCTGGCACCGCGGCGATGCTCGAGGATCTCGGCCATGTCGCGACCGAGGTCGAGTCGGCGGAACAAGCGCTGACGATCCTCCAGGCTGACGCTAATATCGATCTGGTGATCACCGATCATGCCATGCCGGGCATGACCGGCACCGATCTGGCGAAACACATCCGGCGCAAATGGCCCGAACTGCCGGTCGTCATCGCCACCGGCTACGCCGAGTTGCCGGGCGCTGATCCGGAATTGCCCCGGCTGTCGAAACCGTACCGCCAGCAGGACTTGGCGGCGCTGGTGACGCGGCTGGTCGGCGAGCAGCCGACCGCCCACCCCGCCCCGCTGAACGCCGCGGTCGGGTAAGGCGGTCTTATAATCTTCCCAGCAGCCGCAGCAGCCCGTCGAGCATCGTGATCGGGTGAGGCGGGCAACCCGGTATGTAGAGATCGACCGGCAGCAAGCCTTCGATCCCGTCACTTACTTCCGGGTGGCTGCGGTAGAGCCCACCGGAAATCGCGCAGGCCCCGGCGGCAATGACGAGCTTCGGTTCGGCGACCGCCTCATAAGTTATCAGCAGCGCCTGTTTCATGTTCGCGGTGACCGGACCGGTGACGAGAATGCCGTCCGCGTGCCGCGGCGAGGCGACGAATTCGATACCAAACCGGCTGCCGTCGAATACCACATTGCCGAGCGCGTTAACCTCGACCTCGCAGCCATTGCAGCCGCCGGCGCTGACCTGCCGCAACCGCAGCGATCGGCCGAGAAGCCGACGCAATTCGCGGCCGAGCGCGTCGACCCGAGGGCGATTATCGTCCGTGACGATCAGGTCCTCGCGCCGCGACGCCGCAACCCGCCAGTCCCGGGTGAAGGCGATCGCGCCTTCGGGACAGGCGGCGACGCACTCTTCACAAAAGATGCAGCGGCCGATATCGAGCTCCACCCCCGCTTCGGCGACGCGAAGTGCGCCGGTGGGACAAGCGTCGACGCATTGCCGGCAACCATCGGTGCACTTTGTGGGGTCCAGTTCGGGGCGGCCGCGGAACAGAGCCGGCAATCCCGGTTCCTCCGCCGGAAAACCGGCGGTGCGGTACCCCTGACGCGCCCGGGCCAACAGCGTCTTGAACATTACCGCCGCTCGCCGCTAGAGATCATGGCCGCAATAGGAAAGGTTGAAGCTCTTGTTGCATAACGGAAAGTCCATGATCGGCTGACCGCGCATCGCAAAAGCCAGCGCGAACCAGTTGCGGAACGATGGGTCGAGGATTTTGTAGTGGGCGAAGTGCCCGGCAGCATCGGTCACCGCCAGATGGACGATCTCGCCGCGCCAGCCCTCGACCAGCGACAGGATAACCGCATCGGGCGCCAGCGACGGTATCGCCGAAGCGGTGGTTCCACTGCCGGGGTCGTCCAGCACATCCGCCAAAAAACCGAGGGAATGCTCGATCTCGCGCCAGCGCTGCAATGCGCGGGCAAAGACATCACCATTATCGCCGACGGTAATGGTCGGGTGGCGCGCGCGATAAAGCGCCGCCGGCAAATCGCGGCGGGTATCGCGATCGATGCCGCTGGCACGCGCGGCAGGGCCGACAATTCCAAGATCAGCCGCCGCTTCGTGCCGCAGCACGCCGGTATTCTCGAACCGTGCCCGGACCGAAGACGATTTCCACAGCAGGTCGACCGCGTTACGCATGTTGCGCCCGGCGTCGGAAAGGCGCCGCTTAAGCTCCCGGAGCTCGTCCGAACCGATGTCGCGGGCTATGCCGCCGGGACGGATCCAGCCTCGGCCAAGCCGGCTGCCGTTCAATTCGGCGGTGAGGTTGAGCACGTCGCCGCGCAATCGGCCGCAATACGAGGCTGCCGGCAGAAACCCGACATCGCCGGCCAATGCGCCGAGGTCGCCGATATGGTTGGCGATCCGTTCCAGCTCCAGCGCTATGACGCGCAGCGCGTTGGCGCGTGCCGAACATTCGCGCTCGGCCAGTCCTTCGAAGAGCTGGCAATAAGCGGTCGCGTGGCCCGCCGTCGTATCGCCGGCGACGGTCTCGGCGAGATACAGGCTGCGCCGATCCGGCCCGCCGCGCAGCGCCCGTTCGACACCGCGATGCTGATAGCCGAGCGAGATTTCGAGATGAATCACCCGCTCGCCATGGCAGTTGAAGCGGAAATGCCCCGGCTCGATGACCCCGGCATGGACCGGACCGACGGCCACTTCGTGGATCTCCGAACCGGCGACCGAATAGAAATCAGCCTCACCGATGGTCGGACCACCCAGCGGAAAGCGCACCGGCTTGAGCCAGGGATGTCCCTCGGGCTCGATGCCGTATTGCTCGGCGATTTCCCGCTCGAAGTAATGCGCCGATGGGCAATCGGGGGTCAGCGCCGGATAGGCATCGGTGACGTCCGTGGAACAGACGGCGATCGCGCCGCGCGCATCATCGGCGATCGCGGCCAGCAGCCGGGTTGCGCGGCCGTCCCCCGGCAGTCCGATCAGCAGCAACAGCCGTCCGCCCGCCACGATGGCGGTGAGCACATCGCGACGGAACGCGTCGACCTCGACGACCGGCACCGCTGCGATCGGCAGCGGGATGGCGTTGCTCGTTATGGCGAAAGCCATCGCGGTCAACCGGCCAGGACAGCGGCGGCGCTGGCGATCGCCTGCGACAGCGATAATGGCATCCAGAGGCCGAGCACCAGCAACAATCCCACCGCCAGCACGACGATCGGCACCGCCAACTTTCCCTCACGGGCCGGCGGTTCGTGCGCCTTCGGATCGCCGAACGCCATATCGATCAGGTGCCGCAACGCCGAGACGAACACCACGCCGCTGGCGATCAGAAACAGCGCCAATGCCAGCCAAGCGCCGGTGCCGGCCGCCGCCCGCAGCAACTGGTATTCGCTCATGAAGATCGAGAACGGCGCCACCCCGATCAGCGCCAACAAGCTGACCAGCAGCGCGATACCCCAAAGGTGATCGGCCCGTAGCGCTCCGGAAATCGTATGCATCTCATGACTGCCGAAGCGCTGACCGAGGCGGCCGACCGCGAAAAACGCCAGCGATTTGCATACCGAATGATTGAGGGTGTGGAACAGCGCCGCAAAGGCGCCGAGCGGCCCGAGCCCATAGCCGAGCGTGATGATCCCCATGTGTTCGACGCTGTGGTAGGCAAGCAGGCGCTTCGCATCGCGCTGAAAGACGATAAAGCCCGCCGCGACGAGGATCGACAGCGTGCCGAACACGATCAGCAGGCCGTTGGCGAAATTCGGTCCGAGCGCGTGCTGCGCCGGCGGCACGAAGCGCATGACGCAATACAGCGCGGTATTCAGCAGAAACCCGGAAAACATCGCCGACACCGGCGCCGGCGCCTGGCTGTGCGCGTCCGGCAGCCAGGAATGGATCGGTGCCAGCCCGGCCTTGGTGCCGTAGCCGACCAGCACGAACACAAAGGCGAATTTCATCAAAATCGGATCAAGATGCGCCTCGGGCGACGCCAGATGCGTCCACAACAACGCGTCCGCCTCGACGATGCCGCCCGACTGGATCGACGCCGCGGCGAGCAATGTCCCCATGAAGGCGAAGGCAATTCCGATCGAGCAGATGATCAGGTATTTCCACATCGCTTCGAGCGACAGCCGGGTTGGATAGAGCGAGATCAGGAAAGCGCTGAGTAATGTCGTCGCCTCCATGCCGACCCACATGATGCCGAGATTGTTGGACATCAGGACCAGCAGCATCGCGGCGAGCGAACCCAGCCACAGCGCGCCGAAGCGGCGTGCCACTGAAATCATAAAACCGTGCGCGGCTTCGCTGGTGAAATACACGCCGGCAAAAGCCGAGCTGAGCAGGAAAACGAGCACCAGCACGACAATGTGGAACGCGGAGAAGGCGTCGATGTAGAACCACTGCTCGGCCGCAGTGACAGAGCCCGGACCCGCCAAAACCGCGGCCCAGATGTTGATCGCGAACGCCATCTCCACCGCGCTGACCGCAACAATTGTGGTCAGTACCTGCCGCGGCCGTGGCAGCGACAGGCACAGCGCCGCGCCGGCCACCGCAACCGCGAGCATCAGCAGGATCGATTGTTCCGCGAGCACGCTGTCAGCCCTTCAGCGCGCTGAGCCGGTCGACCTCGATCGACCCGAATTCGCGGTTGATGTGATAGATCGCGATGCCCATCACGAAGACGCCGACAAAAGCGTCGAGCAGCACCCCCAATTCGACCAGCAACGGCGTGCCGACAACGGTGATCACGCCGAAGACAAAGATCCCGTTCTCCAGCACCAGGTAGCCGATGACCTGCATCAGCGCGTTGCGCCGGCTGATGATCAGGAACAGGCCGACCAGGATCAGGAAGATCGATGAATCGAGCATCACGAAGGGCGCCTGGTGAAGCGCCGGCTTCAGCTCTGAGGTGAGCCAAACCGATAAGCCCAGTGCGAAGATTCCGAACAGGATCGACATCACGAAGCTGACGAAAGGCTCGACCTCGCGGTTGGTCTCGGCGCGGGCCCGCAGCCGAAGCAACAGCAACGGAAAACCGATTCCCTTCAGTGCGATATTGCCGCCCGCCAGCAGCGCCGCTCGCCAGCCGAGCCCGCCCTGATGCACGATCAGCGGCACCAATCCGAACAGGATGCCCTGAAACGAAAGCCAGCGGATGCAGGCGCCGATCCGGCTGGTGCCGAGCAGCGCAAAGCAGCTCAACAAACCAAGCGCATGGACGGTTTCAAGCAGCGCGAACACGATGGTTCAGACCAGGATCAGGATGAAGCCGACGACCGACAGCGTCGCCGCGCCGACGATGAATTGCGGGACATGGACGAGGCGGTAGCGCGCCATTGCCGATTCGATCATGCCGATCACGACGGCCAAGATTGCCATCCCGAGCAGCATCGCCGAGCCGTCCAGCCACAAAGCGCCGCTGCGCAACGGCATGACGAGGCCGACCAGCAGGCCGCCGAGGATCCACAGCTTCAGCGCCGCCGCGTAATGGATGTAGCCGAGATCGGGGCCGCTATGGTCGAGCACCATGACCTCATGGATCATCGTCAGCTCGAGATGCGTCGTCGGGTCGTCGACCGGGATACGACTGTTCTCGACAAGCGCCAGGACCAGCAATGTCATCGCCGCCAGCGCCAGCGTCGGCAGTGCCGCGACCCAAGCGGACGCGGTGATCCCTTGGTAGATCGGCGTCAGTGACAGCGCGCCGGTGACCCTGGCCAACACCGCCAACGCCAATAGCAAGGCGGGCTCGGCCAGTGCCGCGAAATGCACTTCGCGGCTCGCCCCCATCCCCTCGAAACTGGAGCCGGTATCGAGCGCCGCGAGCACGATCGCAAAGCGGCCCACCGCGAGCAGCCCGGCAACGACGATCAGATCGCCGGAAAAGCTCAGCGGCGACCGGATCGCTCCCCACGGCACGATCAGTAACGCGGCGAACAGCACGGTCAGGTTCACGACCGGGCCGAGGCGAAAGACCCAGCTCGTCGCATCGCCGTAAACCGCCCCGCGCCGCAAATACTTGGCGATATCGAAATAGGGCTGCAGCAGCGGCGGACCGCGGCGCCCTGCGACAAAAGCCTTGGTACGGTTGATCAGGGCCAGCAGCAGCGGCCCCAATACCAGCGCGCAAACGGGCGAAATGACCGAAGCGAAAGCGGCCATCGCTCAGAGGCTCGCCCACAACAGCAGCGCCACCAGCGTCGCCGCAACGTAGAGGACATAGACATGGATATGACCGTGCTGCAGCACGTTGAGCCGGTTCCGCACAAACAGGTGAAATTGGGTCGTCAGGGGCTGGACGAAGGAGGACGCGGTGTACTGCATCCGCGCCGATGGGAACAGGTAACCGCAGCCCCAGACCGGGCCTGAGCCGATCCTGCGAGCCCAAAGAAGATGCGCCCTGAACAACCACGCCAGCAACGCCAGGCCGATCAGGACGCCAAACACCGCTATCGTCGTGGTCAGCGGGCCGGTAACCGTTGCGAGCTGCGCCCGAACAAGGCCGGTCGCCACGCCGGTTGCCGCCGTGACCACGTCAGCCAGAGCCGCGACGACAAGCGGCGCCGCCAAACCGATCACGAGGTACAGCACGGCTAACAGCGCCATCGCCGCCCACATCGGCCGCGCCACCTCGTGTGCGTTGCCGGCTTCGGCGCTGCGCGGGGAGCCGAGGAACGCGACGCCGAACGCTTTTGCAAAACACGCCGCGGCAAGACCGCTGATCAGCCCCATGACGATGATCGCGATCAGACCGGCGACGGCGATGTGCGGCGCCGGATCCAGCACCGCGGCGAACCCCGAATAAAACAGCAAAAACTCGCTGATGAAGCCATTGAGTGGCGGCAAACCGACGATCGCGGCGGCGCCGGCCAGAAAGGCTGCGCCGGTCCATGGCATGCGTTTCAGCAGCCCGCCGAGCTGTTCGAATTCCAGGCTGTGCGAGGCGTGCTGCACCGCCCCTGCGCCGAGAAACAGCAGTCCTTTGAAGATGCTGTGATTGACGACGTGCAACAGGCCCGCGGCGAACCCGATCACGGTCAAGGTCAGCATTCCGGTGGCGAGCCCCACCACGCCGATGCCGATCCCGAGCAGGATGATGCCAATATTCTCGACGCTGCTGTAGGCCAGCAGGCGCTTGAGGTCATGCTGCGCCATCGCAAACAGCACGCCGAGCACGCCGCTCGACGCACCGATCGCGATCAACAGCCAGCCCCACCAGGGTTGCGGCGGGCCGAGCAAGGTCAGTATGCGAACCAGCCCGTAGATGCCGACCTTGATCATCGCGCCGGACATCAATGCCGAGGCATGGCTCGGCGCGACCGGATGTGCTTCCGGCAGCCAGACATGCACTGGGACGATACCCGCCTTCGAGCCAAAGCCGATCAGCGCCAGGATGAAAACCAGCGATGCCAGCCCGGGATTTCCTTTTAGGACAGCCGCGTAGCCGTCGAAGTCGGAGCCTCCGGCAAGGTTGCCGAGCAGCACGAAAAGGACCAGCAGGAAGGCGGTTCCAAGATGGGTGGCCGCGAGATAGATCCAGGCGGCGTGGCGCACTGTCGCCCGCCGGTCGTCGAAGATGACCAGGAAGAACGGGCTCAACGCCATGATCTCCCACGACACCAGAAACAGCAGGCCGTCATGCGCCGCGATCACCGACGCCATGCCCGCGGTCAGCAGGTTCGAATGGAACCAGCACCCGGCCAAGCCGCTGCCATCGCCCCGCCCCGCCAGGTAACTGCGGCCGTAAACCGCGGTGACCAGCGACAAGCCGAATACCGGCAGCAGAAAAAACGCCGCGAGCGCATCGATTTGCAGATGAAAGCCGCCACCGGGCATCAGCCAGGTCGCCGTCATCGCTTCGGGTTGCCCCGAAACGAGAATGCGAACTGCCGCGACAAGCCCCAGCATCGATCCGGCGACCGCGCCGCTCTGTCCCGCGGTCTGGCACAGCGCGGGACGAGCGCGGCTGGCGACCGCGGCCATCCCGCCGACCAGCAACAACAGAATTGCGCCGAGGAATTCGAACACGTCTATTCGCGCCAGACTGTCGCGGCCACGCGCACGCTAACCTGCTTTCAGGCGGATCCCCCGCCCTCCTTGCGAGCTGAGCGCGCCCTCCGGAATCAGCTCGATCCCGGCGGCGTCGAGCGCTCCGACCAGCTTCATCAGAGAATCGACATTGCCGCGGATCACCCCTTCGCTCGCCTCCATGCGCTGGATTGTCGGGACGGAAAGCCCGGAGAGCTCGGCCAGCCGGCGCTGGTCGATGCCGAGCAATGCCCGGGCGGCGCGCAATTGCGCAGCAGTTATCATGTCTGAGACATCATTTATGCGGCTTCTATCCGCATTTATTATTCGCTACAACCTAAAATCAACGGTTAAGCCGTGTCATCCCGCCGCAGCGGCGGCGGATCAGGCGCGGGGTTCGAGAAAGTAGGTCTCCATCGCGCCTTTTCCCTTGACCTCGACGGCGCCGCGCGGCTCGAAGCGGAAACCGTCGCCGAGGGTTTGCCGGATCACCGCCGAGACGTGGATCCGGCCGGGGGCGCCGTAGCTTTCCATGCGCTTCGCGGTATTCACGGTATCACCCCAGACGTCGTAGACAAATTTGTGCGTACCGATCACGCCGGCGATCAACGCGCCGCCATGCACGCCTATGCGCAGCTCCAATCGTTCGCCAAAGCCGGCGGCGGCCGTCGCCGCGGCCTCGCGCATCGCCAGCGCCATCTCGGCGACCGCGGCCGCATGGTCGGGGCGAGGCTGCGGCAAGGGGAGCCCGCCGGCGACCATATAGCCGTCGCCGGTCGTCTTGATCTTTTCGAGGCCTAGCCTGGTGGCGAGCCCATCGAATTCGGCGAAAAGCGTGCCCAACAGCTCGACCGTCTGCTCCGGCGGAAACCGGGCGGCGAGCGCGGTGAAATCGACGAGATCGGCGAACAGGATCGTCGCGTCGTCGACGCGGTCCGCGATGATCGTCTCGCCTTGCCGCAAACGCTCGATGATCGTGCGCGGCAGGATGTTCAGGAGGAGCGCTTCCGAACGCTCCTTCTCGGCGCGCAGCTCCTCGGCGATCGCGCGCTCGCGGTCGCGCAGCCGCTTTTTTTCGAGACACGCGTTGATGCGAGCCCGCAGCAGCACCGGGTTGAACGGTTTGGGCAGGTAATCCTCGGCGCCCGCCTCGATGCAGCGCACCGTGCTGTCGATCTCGTCAAGCGCCGAGATCATAACGACCGGGATATCGCCGGTGCGCTCGTCGGCCTTGAGGCGGCAGAGCACTTCAAACCCGCTAAGCCCCGGCATCATCAAATCGAGCAGCACCAGATCGAATTTGCCGCTGCCGGCGAGCGCCAACGCTGCCGCGCCATTTTCTGCCGTGGTGATCAGATGGCCGTCGCGGGTCAGGCGGCGCGACAGGAGATCGCGGTTGGCGGCATTATCATCGACCACCAGGACCCGGCTGGGCTGAGCCTGACGACCCGGCGCGTCGGCAGCGCCGATCGGCGCAATGCTCCGCAGCACGTCGCGCACGATCTCGACCGGCGGCGCGTTCGCCCGCCCGCTCGGTCCGTCGCCGAACGCAACCAGGCGATCGATGTCGGCGAGCAGACGGTCGGCGTGTTCGAGCACCGCCCCAAGGTCTTTCAGGAAGGCCGGGTGCTCGGCATCCTCCGCGTCTTCGAGGAGCAGCTCGCCATAACCTTTGATGGCATTCAGCGGGGTCCGCAACTCGTGGCGCAATCGGCCGCGCTCGGCTTCGCCGCCGAAACCGTCCGGTCCCTTAAAAGCTCCGCCGTCGACAATCCGTTCGATCAACGACAGGAGCTGCGCCGCGGCCGTTCGCATGCGTTCGAGATCGGGGATGAAATCGTCGAGGCCGTCGCGCCGCGCGTCTTCGAGCAGCATATCGACGAAACCGACAATGCCGGAGGCCGGCGCGGCGACTTCCTGACGTACAAAAGCGGCGACCGCCTGGTCGAGGCGACCGGTCCCGCGGGAGCCGCTCACCGTTGCCCTGCCATGCCTCAGCCCGATGTCCCGGAGCCGCCGAGCAGGGCTTCGATCTTTTCCAGCAGCCGCGGCAATTCGACCGGCTTCGTATCGTAATCGTCGCAGCCGGCCGCCATCGCCTTGTCGCGATCACCGGTCATTGCATGCGCCGTCAGCCCGATGACCGGGATCGTCTGCGTCGCGCTTTCGGCTTTGAGCCGACGCGTCGCTTCCCACCCGTCCATCACCGGCAGGCTCATATCCATCAGGATCAGATCTGGCCGTTCCGTCTCGGCCGCGACCAGCCCCTGCTCACCATCGACCGCGGTCACGACCGCATAGCCGCGGCGGGCCAGCCGGCGCGACAGCATATCCCGGTTCATCTCATTGTCTTCGACGATCAGGATCTTGGCCATTTCCTTCCCTTATCCGGCGGCGAGTGCGCTTTTTGACCGGGGCAACCGGACGACCGTCCGCCGCAACACGCCGGCAAGATCATCCGCGCCTTTCTCGATGATTTCCCGCGTTCGCCCGGCCAGCAATTCACGCTCCGCCGCACCGAGCTGTTTGGCCGTCAGGATCACGACCGGAATGTCGCGCCACTCGGGATGGTTGCCGATTTCGTGGAGAAAGGCGAACCCGTCCATGCCCGGCATCATCAGATCGAGGAGGATCATCGCCGGCGGCAGATTGCCGGCCAGCCATTCGAATGCATCCCCGCCGTCCGTCGCCTCGGCGATGGTCCAGCCCAATTTGTCGAGGTGCCGGCGCACCAGATTTCGGCTCTCCGGATCGTCATCGACGACCAGAACCGTGCCGCCGCCCCGCACGTTTTCCCGGATCACCGCGGCCAGCCGGGCGCGGTCGACCGGTTTGGTGATGAATTCGGTGGCGCCGAGCGACAGCGCGATACCACGGTCGGCCAGCACCGTGACGATGATCACCGGGATTTCGCGCAGCCCGACATCGGATTTCAGCGCCGCCAGCACCGCCCAGCCATCGAGCCGCGGCATCAGCACATCGAGCGTGATGATGTCCGCGCGATGCTCGCGCGCCAACGAAAGCGCCGCTTCGCCGTCCGATGCCTCGATGACCCGATAGCCTTCGCGGCGCACGATCGCCGCCAGCAGTTCGCGCGAGGGCGGATCGTCGTCGACCACCATCACCAATGCACGGTGATCGTCGATGGCCGGCCGCGGGGTCGCCGCGACGGGCTCCGGCGCCTCAAGCATTGCAGGTGCCGATTCGGTGGGCAGCGTGATCGTGAAGGTCGAACCCGCGCCCGACTCGCTCTCGACAGTGATCCGGCCGCCCAGCATCTCGCAGAAATGCTTGGTGATCGCGAGGCCGAGACCGGTGCCGCCATAGCGCCGTGTCGTCGAAGCATCAGCCTGGCTGAACGCCTGAAAAAGTCGGCCGAGCTGTTCCTCGGTCATGCCGATACCGGTGTCGCTGACGATGAACGACACCTCATCGTCACCGGCGCGCAGCTCCAGCGCGACCCGTCCGGCCTGGGTAAACTTGCTGGCATTGCCGAGCAGGTTCAGAAGGCTTTGCTTCAGCTTGGTGCGGTCGGTGTACAGCGTGCCGAGCTGGTCCGGGCAGACGATGTCGAACCGGTTGCCGCCGGACGCCGCGAGCGGCACAACGATCGAGCGAACCTCCTCGACCAGCGCCTTCAGATCGACCTCTTCGAGATAGAGGTCCATCTTGCCCGCCTCGATCTTCGACAGGTCGAGAATGTCGTTGATCAGATTGAGCAGATGCCGTCCGGCATCGCGGATCTTGGCAAGATCGGGCAGGAACTGATCGAGGCCCTCATCCTCGGCCATCTCCTGCAGCATCTCGCTGTACCCGATCACGGCATTGAGCGGCGTACGCAATTCGTGGCTCATATTGGCGAGGAAGGCCGATTTGTGCTGGCTCGCCGCTTCGAGCTGCTGATATAGCGCGCCCAGCTGCTCGCAGGTGCGGTTGACGTTGGCGGCGAGCGCGCCGAACTCGTCGCGATTGGGAACGGCAACCCGCTGGGTGAAATCGCCTTCCGCGATGCGGCTGAGCCGGGCATCGATTTCGTTGATCGGCCCGACCAGCGACCAGGAAATTGTCCGGCCGAGCAACAGCGCAAATGCGATGCTGCCGATCGCAAAGAGAATGACATCGAGTTTCGCGGTGCGATAGGCGTTCTCGCTCGCGTCGATGCCGGCCACCATATCGGCTTCGGCCTTGTTGACCAGCTGATTGGTCAGGCGCTCCATGCTATTGGCGAGCGGCTGCGCCTCTTTGAGCTGCGCCTCGCGGGCCTCAGCTACATTCCCGCCCCGGATCAGCTCAACGACCTTGTTGATGACCGCGACAAACCGGTCGTAATCCTGTTTGACCCGCCCGAGGAGCTCGCCCTCGTCCTTGGCGACGAATTGCAGACGCTCCAGATCGTAGCCGAACTGGTTGAGCTGGCGCAGCGCGCTGTCGAGACTGCGATTGTCATTGGCAAGCAATGCCGAAGTGACGCGGTAGAGTTGGCTGGTCGTGTCGTGCTGCACCTGCCGGTATGCCGCGATCTTGCGCTCCGAGCGGATCAGCTCGACGGTTCTTTCGTTGACCCCGGTCAGCACCTGCAGCCCGGCGGCGCCGACCACGACCAGCAGCGCCACGATCGCCAGAAACGCCAACAGGAGCTTGGTCTGCACCCGAAACGGCAGATGCGCGACGGCCTCGATGACCCGCTTGTCGAGGCGGCGGCCGATCATTTGGTCACCAGGCTCAACAGGTCGCGGCGGAATTCCGCGGGATCGAAACGCATGCCGAGATATTGCACCCGCAAGACGCCGCGCGGATCGATGATCGAGGTTAACAGCGTGTGATCGATCGCGCCTTCGGCGGTTTTGGCGGCGTAGACCCCATAGCGGCGAACGACCTCGTGCACCGCCGCCGGCGGGCCGCTCAGAAAACTCCAGCCGGCGGTCTTGGCCTCCCAGCCCGCGGCATAATCCTTCAGCACCTCTTGGGTGTCGTGCTCGGGATCGACCGTGATCGAGATGAACGCGATCTTGCTGCCGAAATCCTCCCCGAGCGAATCCTGCACCTCGACCAGTTTTTGCGTCAGCAACGGGCAGATATCCGGGCAGGCGGTGTAGAAGAAGCTGACTGCCACCACCTTGCCGCGCAGCCCGATCAAATTGACCGGCTTGCCATCCTGCGACATCAGCGCAAAAGCCGGCGCCGGCCCAATCTCGGGCAATGCGCCGGGATCCCGCGCAGCGTCACTCACGGCGAGCGCCGGCCCGGCCAGGACCGTCAACGCGACCAAAATTGCTGTCGCCAGCCGCATCACGCCTTCAGCTCGCGTCTGAGCTCGTTGAAGAAGCGCCAATCGGTGCCGTCGGCGATCAGCTTCTGCGGGTTCGATTTGATGAAGCCGACATCATGCAGGCGCAGCGCATAGAAACGCACCGTATCCTCGGCATCGTAATCGCGCCATTTGGCAAAAATGTTGTCGTGCAACGCTTCGAGCGCGAGGTCGTAACGCGGTGTGAACCCCTTATCGACGAGGTATTTCGCCGATTGCTCCGGCTGGTTCGAACAAAGATCGTTGGCCTTGAGCATGGCGCGGAGCACACGCTTGCTGGCAACCGGGTTCTTGCGGATGAAGTCGCGTTGGCCGGCCAGCATGCAGCAGAAATAGTCCGACCACGGGCGATCCACCGCGTTGTTGACGATCACATGGCCGATCTTTCGCGCGCGCAGCTCCTGCGAGGCGGGCGGCACAATTTCGATGGCATCGACCTTGCCGTCCGCAAACATCTTTACAAAGAGCGGGTCGGCGACCCATTCGACGTCCTTCACCGGATCGAGGCCGACGTGGGCGAGCATCGCCGAGAGCAGCCCGTGCGGGCTCGACCCCAAGGCGCGTACGCCAATTTTCTTGCCCTTCAGCTCGCCGACGCTGCGGATCTCATTCTTCGCGAACACCTCAACGCAGCCGACCATGACGCCACCGATCATCGTGATCGGCGCGCCGTGATCGATCTCGACGAGAAATTGCTGAATGTAGCTCAAGGTCAAATCGAACTTGTCGGCAGCCAGCGCTTTCGCGAGCTGATCGTTCGTCGTATCGACATACTGGATGTCGGTGAAGCCTTCGTCGCGCAGCAGCTCCTGGCCCACGAGTTGCGGCGCCATGCACATGTCCGGCATTTTCGCGAGACGGACCGATGTCGTTTCCAGACGGCCCTCCGCGGCGAAAACCGCGGGCGGGCGGATCAAGCCGGCGGCGCCGGCCAGCGACAGCGTGCTCAGAAAACGACGGCGCGTCTGCAAAATCGGCATTCGGTAATCTCCCCTTTTCTCTATTTCACAGCTTCGGCTGAGATTTCAAATCTCACGCCTTCAACTCGCGTTTCAGCTCGTTGAGGAAACGCCAATCGGTGCCCTCGGCAATGATTCGCTGCGGCGTCTTCTTGATCACGCCCAATTCGTGCAGGCGCAGCGCGTAAAATCGCACGCTGTCCTCGGCGTCATAGTCACGCCAGTGACCGTAGGGGTTCTCGTTCAGCGTCTGCAGCGCGAAATCGTATTGCGGGGTGAAGCCGCCCTCGACGAGACGGCGCGCCGCCCGCTCCGGCTCGCTCGCGCATAAATCTGCCGCCTTCAGCATCGCTCGGACGACCCGCTTCGTGGCTACCGGGTATTTCGCGACAAACTCGCGATTGCCAGCCAGGGTGCAGCAAAAATATTGCGACCAGGGTGGGTCGAGAGCGGTTCGGACGATCGGCTGGCGAAAACCGCGGGCGTGCAATATCTGCGGC
>VAZR01000332.1 GCA_005888515.1 Alphaproteobacteria bacterium
TAGCGCTCGCACGGCCTATCTTGCGGCCGAGGGTTTTGCCGCCGAGCTGGCATATGAGCTCGGCCCGATCGAATTTACCCATGACCGGCTGCTGGTCGCCGCCGGATCGCCAAAGTCGGCCGCTTGGGCCCAGAATATTTGGCTCGATCCATTCGAGATCGCGATCGACTCGATTGGCGATGCCGCAAAGAAATTGCGCGCGATCCAGCGCAATTGGTCGAGCTACGCGCCGCGCCATTATCGCCGCGCCACGCTGATCCAAACGCAATTGCCGGTGGTGTCAGCCAAGCCATTGGTCTTCGGCATGCCGGCGCCCAACGCGCCGCTCGGCTCGTGGACATTGCTGGACGCGAATACCGTGCTCGCCGCGCCGCATTGCACGAGCCCCTTCCCGAACGGCGAGGTCCGCTTTGTCGAAGACCGCACCGGCCCGCCGAGCCGCGCCTATCTGAAATTATGGGAGGCGCTGACCGTGATCGGCGAGCAGCCGCGGCCGGGCGACATTTGCCTCGACCTCGGGGCCAGCCCGGGCGGCTGGAGCTGGGCCTTGGCACAGCTGGGCGCGCGCGTGATCAGCGTCGACAAGGCGCCGCTCGCGCCCGAAATCGCGCGCCTGCCGGGCATCGAAACTATCGCCGAGAGCGCCTTCGCGCTCGACCCGCGATCGGTCGGCCCGATCGATTGGCTGTTCTCGGACATCGTCTGCTACCCCGCGCGCCTGTTGGCCTTGATCGAGCGCTGGCTCGCAGCCGCGACCTGCCGCCGCTTTGTCTGCACGATCAAGTTCCAGGGTGAGACCGATCACGCGATTGCGGCGCGCTTCGCCGCGATCCCCGGCTCGCAGCTGCGCCACCTCTACCACAACAAGCACGAGCTCACCTGGATCAAGCTGGACTAGGTGGTGCACCTGCGCTGCTGCGTCAGTCTCACGTCCGGCAAGGGCCGAAGGGAACATCAGTTTACATGAATGCCGTCTCGGCGGATGGCCCAATTGTGAGAACAGCAGTATCCATACCCGGCGAATTGGGTTCCGAGCGGTCCGGCCACAGGCTCTTTCTGAAGACAACAGGAGCGCGTTAGGGTGTCGATAGGGATCCGGCAACTTCGCCGTATGGCCGAGGAGGGAGAAATGCCCTTCATTGCGTCGAATGGTCTTACCGAAGAGGGCACCAGCAAGACCGTCACCGCTGGCATGACGATCCACTACCACGATTTGGGTACCGGAGAACCGGTGCTGTTCCTCCACTCCTACGGCCCCGGAACCACAGCGTGGATCACGTTTCACAAGGCGGTCGGCGAACTGTCGCGGCACTACCGCTGCATCCTGATGGACCTGCCGAATTTTTCGAAGACCGGCCCGATCATTTACCGCGAAGGGGTGCACGGACTTCAAGCGCGCACCGCGGTGGCGCTACTCGATACCCTCGACATCGAGAAGGCGCACTGGGTCGGCAACTCGCAGGGTGGCCAGTCGGCGATGGTGGCGGCGATCAATTACCCCGAGCGGGTGACCAAGTTCGTGATGGGCGGCTCGCATATCGGCACCGGCGGCGACCGCTACCTGTTGGCCAATCGTCCCTCGGAGGGCAGCCGCGCCACCCAGCAGGCCATCGCCGACCCGAGCCGCGACAACATCCGCCGCTATCTGCGCGTCCACATCGACGACGAGAGCCTCGTGACCGATGAGCTTGTCGACTACATCCACCGCGCGCATACCTGGTCGCCCGATTTTCTGGCTGCGCGGGCGCAATCGGTGAGCCTGCCGCACGACTACACGCCCGATCTCGCCGGCATCAAGGCGCCGGTGCTCTTGATCCACGGGCGCTACGATCGGATGGTGCCGTTCGAGGTCTCGATCGCAATCTTGAACCACATCGCCGACTCGCGGCTCGTGCTGCTTAACAATTGCGGCCACTGGCCGCCCTTCGAAAAGCCTGCCGAATGGACCGCGCAGGTCCTTGCGTTTCTCAAGGGCTACTGAAGACGCTACAAAAAAACGCTGAGGTTCTTGTCGAGGAGGACGTTGGCGTCGAGCAGGATCGTGCGCTTGGCAACCTTCCAGCCGCCGGCAACTTGCCGCAGCACGTCCTCGCGGGAGCCGGAGAGGAGCTGGTGATCCGTCTCCAGGTGCGAGCGGTAAACAAGAAATGCGGTCCGCGCCGAGACTTCGCCGTTTTCCAGCGGCGTCACTTCAAGATTTCCGACGAGGTGACGCGTGCGGGACGGCGGATCCTCCGCCCATGCCATGCCACTGTCGAGCCGGGCCACCCGCATTTCGAGATAGCGTTTATCCTCTTCAAGGATTGCCAGATCGCCGAGCGGCGTCACCTCGCGGTGCAATTCGCGCCGCAGCACATTCTTGCGGCGCGGCATGAAGTAGAGGATGTCGTCGGTGAAGAGGTCGAGCCAGTCCTTGAATTTGCGCTCGTCCAGGAGCCAGGCCTCGCGGATATAGAACTGCATCAGCTCGAACCACAGCGCCTGCGGCTCTGTCGGCGCTACTGTGCGGCCCGCGGTCCCTTCGCGTTTGGTCATCAACGCGTCCCCGAGCATGAAAGCCCTCCCCCTCGATGGGGGAGGGTTTGGGTGGGGGTGATGGCTGCACGTCCCTTCGTGGCCGGTCGCGATGCGGACGATACGCCCCCACCCCGGCCCTCCCCCATCGAGGGGGAGGGAGTAGGAGGCCCGGCCTCCCCCAGCGCGTCGGCGATCGTCACATGCACGCCGTCGAGATTGGTCAGCACCTCATTGTTCCAGAACCGGAGGAGGCGATAGCCTTCGTTCTGCAGGAATGCGCTTCGCTCCGATT
>VAZR01000339.1 GCA_005888515.1 Alphaproteobacteria bacterium
AGTCGCTCGGCGAGAACCCGCTGCGCCTCAATGTCGCGATCACCCGCATCTCGCTGAACACGCTCGCCATCCAGGCGCGCGGCTTCTACGAAAAGCAGGTTATGAGACCGCCGCGACGCTCGATTGTGACCCGCCCGGCATCACCCGTTATCTGATGAGCAAGCGGCTCATGCCCGGCGCCTCGAACTGATCGGTCCGGCACGTCGCGCCGGCTTGGCTGAAGCCTTTACGGCCACGTTTCGGTGTCCATCATGTCCGCCGCGCCGTGCGGCGCAGGGAGGACGCGATGGAGAAAGACCGGTTGCTGGCGTTCAGCGACGGCGTCATTGCCATCATCATCACGATCATGGTGCTGGAGTTGAAGGTGCCGCACGGCGTCAGCCTTCACGATTTGGCGGCCGTGGCCCCGGTCTTCCTCAGCTATGTCATGAGCTTCATCTACATCTCGATTTATTGGAACAATCATCATCACTTCTTGCATCTGGTCCGGCGTGTCGACGGGTTGATGCTGTGGGCCAATTTGCATCTGCTGTTCTGGCTGTCCTTGGTGCCGTTCACAACAGGCTGGATGGGCGAGAACGATTTTGCCCCGGTGCCGACCGCACTCTACGGCGTTTCGCTGCTGATGCCGGCTTTCGCCTGGCAGGGGCTGCAATATGCGATCATCCGCGGCCAGGGTCCTGAATCGGCGCTGGCGCAGGCGATCGGCCGCGATCTCAAAGGCAAACTTTCGCCGCTGCTTTATGGGCTCGGGATTCTGTTCGCGTTCCTCGATACCCGGATTGCCGGCACGCTATATGTGCTTGTCGCGCTGATGTGGCTGATACCCGACCGGCGCGTCGAACGCGCGGTTCGCCGCAGTTGATCTAGGACCAGTGCCGCGCGCCGGCCGAGGCGCGCTTTCGCCAGGTGGGTCGCCGCGATATCTTCAGCTATGACCAGGATCGGACGGCCTGAATAATGCGGCCGGGTTCGCGCCAGCTCGTCGTCTCGCTGATCGTCGCCTGCGCGATGTTCATGCAGAACCTCGACTCGACGATCATCGCGACCGCGCTGCCGGCGATCGGCGCCTCGCTCGGCGAGAACCCGCTTAGCCTCAATGTCGCGATCACCTGTTACCTGTTGAGCCTCGCGGTGTTCATCCCGATCAGCGGCTGGACCGCCGACCGCTTTGGCGCGCGCCGCGTCTTCACCGGCGCGATCATCGTCTTCACGTTGGGCTCGATCGCCTGCGGTTTTGCGCAATCATTGTGGATGCTCGTCCTCGCCCGCATCGTACAGGGCATGGGCGGCGCGATGATGGTGCCGGTCGGCCGCCTCGTGCTGCTGCGCACCGTGCCCAAATCCGAGCTGGTGCGCGCGATGTCCTATGTCAGCGTGCCGGCCTTGATCGGCCCGGTGATCGGACCGCCGCTCGGCGGCTTGATCGTGACCTACGCCTCCTGGCATTGGATCTTTTTCATCAACATCCCGATCGGCATGATCGGCGTGCTCTTGGTCAACCTGTTCGTCGAGAACATGCGCGAAGCGACGGTACGGCCCTTCGATTTGCCGGGTTTCGCCCTGACCGCCGTTGGATTGGCGAGCCTCGCCTTCGGCTTCGAGACGATCGGTCGCGGCGCGTTGCCGATGCTGGCAAATTTCGGGCTTCTCGCCGGCGGCGCGCTATGCCTGATCCTCTATGTCCGCCATGCCCGCCGCGTCGATTACCCGATTATCGATCTCGCGCTGATGCGCATCCCGACCTACGCGATGGCGACGACCGGCGGGTTTCTGTTCCGCATGGGGCTCGGCGCTCTGCCATTTCTGATGCCGCTGATGCTGCAGGTCGGGTTCGGTCTCGACGCGCTGTCATCGGGCCTGATCACGTTCGCGAGCGCGGCCGGCGCGATGTCGAACAAGGCGGTCGTCGCGCCGATCATCCGCGCCTTCGGCTTCCGCAATGTGCTGATCGCCAACACCGTGATCAGCAGCGCCTTTCTGTTCGGCTATTCGTTCTTCCAGCCCAGGACCCCGCATTACGTGATCTTTCTGGCATTGCTCGCCGGCGGCTTTTTCCGCTCCTTGCAGATGACCAGCATCAACACGCTCTCCTACGCCGACGTCCCGCCCCGCATGTTGAGCCGCGCCACCAGCCTGACCAGCATGGCGCAGCAATTGTCGCAGAGCGTCGGGGTCGGCACCGGCGCGCTGATCCTCTATCTGATGCTCGCGACGCATGGTACCGCGGTATCGAGCGCCGCCGATTTCTCGTTCGCCCTCGCAATGGTCGCCGGCATTTCGCTGTTGTCGGTGCCGTTCTTCCTGCGCATGTCGCCCGATGCCGGCGCCGAGGTCAGCGGCCGCGCCGCGCCGCGCGTCTCCGCCGATTGATGTCCCAGGCATGACACTGCGGGTCCTCACCTGGAACATCCGCCAAGGCGGCGGCACGCGGCTGCCGCCGATTGCCGCCGCGCTGGCGCAGCACGAGGCCGATGTGCTGGTCATCTCCGAATACCGCGGCGGCAAGTCCGGCGAGCGGCTGCGCGCCGCGCTGGCTGCGATCGGCTATCCGCATGCGACCGCATCGACCCCGCCCGCTGGCGGCAACGGCGTCTTGATCGCGGCGCGGCAGCCCTTCGACGATGGTGGATCTGTCACCGAAGCGGTGCCGGATCCCTGCCGCATGGTGCGGGCGTATTTCGGCGCGCTGCGGATCTACGGCATCTACATGCCGAATTTGGTGAAGAAAGTGCCGTATTGGGAGGCGCTGATCGCCGCGCTCGCCGCCGAACCGTTGCAGGCCGAGGCGCTCGCGATCGGCGATTTCAACACCTGCCGCGCCTATGTCGACGAGCCCGGCGCGATCGATATCTGCGCCCATT
>VAZR01000340.1 GCA_005888515.1 Alphaproteobacteria bacterium
GCGAAGCGCTCGTGGAATCGGCCGATCAGATCCTCGGCCGGACCGTAATGGTCGGCGAGATCCCAGGTCGTGAAGCCGGCATTATGATAATCGAACATCGCCGCGACGGCGCGCTCCGGGTCAATCCGGCCATGCGCCCCTGACACCTGCCACATCCCGTTCAGCACGCGGCAGATAGCGAGATCGGGTGCGAATTGAAACCGCCTCGATGCTGGCACGGTCATCTTCGCCTCCGAGGCGCAGTTGCGCCGGCTGAGCGATGCCTTAAGGAGATTGCTTCGCTTCGCTCGCAATGACCAGAAAAGGGATTGTCATTGCGAGGAGCACAGCGACGAAGCAATCTCCTCGCGGTACTACACCACGCCCTTCGCCTTCAGTGCGGCGAGATCGGTCGCGCTGCAGCCGAGCCGGCCATAGGTCTCGGCATTGTGCTCGCCGAGCTTCGGCGCGACCGCGCGCACCTTGATGCTGTTGCCAATCTTCACCGGAGTGCGGATATGCGGCACCTCGCCGAGCTCTGCATCCTTCGCGTACTGGATCAGCCCGCGCTGTTTCACCTGCGGGTCGGTGAACATCTGCCCATAAGTGTAGACCGGGCCGCACGGTACGCCGGCCGCTTCCAAAACGCCGACCCAATGCTCGGTCGTATTGGTCGTCAACACCGCTTCCATTTCGGCTTCGAGCGCTGCGCGGTTCTGCATGCGTGCCGAGTTGGTCGCAAAGCGCGGATCGTTGCACCATTCCGGGTGTCCGAGCGCCGCCGCGCAGCGCTCCCAGATCGCCTGCCCGGCGGCGCCGATCATCACATACCCGTCCTGGGTCTGCATCCGCTGATAGGGCGCGTTCTGGCGGTGGCGCGAGCCTTCACGGGTCGGTTCCTGATGATCGACCAGCCATTGCGCGCTGGTCCATGAACTGAAGCCGATCGCCGTTTCCAATAACGAACATTCGACGAGGCGCCCCTTGCCGGTGCGCTGCCGTTCGTAAAGTGCCGCGAGGATGCCCTGCACCGCCCACATGCCGGTGCCGAGATCGCAGATCGGCAGGCCGACCGAGGTCGGCGGCCCGTCTGCCTCGCCGGTCACATGCATGATGCCGCCCATCCCCTGCGCGATCAGGTCGAACCCGCCGCGCCCGGCATAGGGCCCGTCATAGCCGAGCCCGGAGAGCTGGGCATAGATCAGCCGCGGGTTCACTTCGCGCAATTGCTCGTAGCCGAGGCCGGCGCGGGGCATGACGGTGGGGCGGTAGTTCTCGACCAGCACGTCGATGCCTTCGACGAGCTTCAGGAACAGCGCCTTCCCCTCGGGTCGCTTGTAGTCGAGCGTGACGCCCTTCTTGTTGCGATTGATATAGCGAAAATAGGCGTTGCGCTCGCTGCCATCGCCCCAAGCGCGCACGGAATCGCCCTTGCCAGGCCGCTCCAGCTTGATGACCTCGGCACCCATATCCGCGAGGATCATCGTGCAGAACGGTCCGGCCATGTGCTCGGTCAAATCGAGCACCTTGAGCCCGTGCAGCAGCCCCTCGTCTTTGTCGGCCACGCCCTTGCTCCTCACCCCTTCACCGACTCGATGCTCGGCAGGCGGTAGCGATCCTCCGGCTTGTCCCAGCCTTTGAAGTTGGGGGTCCGCTTCTCGGCGAAAGCGGTGCGCGACTCGATCAGATCGCTTTTGGCGCCGTGCTCGTGCAGCGCGGCGGCCAGCCGCTGCTGCTCGGATGATGGGGCCGGGCGCATCTGCCGCATCATGTGGACGGTGTTGACCCGCGAGGCCGGCGGCAGGGTCAGCAGATGCTCGGCCATCGCCAAGGCGCTGCCCATCAGATTGTCGGGTTCAGCGAGCCGGTTCAGAAAGCCGATCTCATAGAAGCGCTCGGCGGTGAAGCGGAAGCCGAGCGCCATCTCCATGGCTATCGGGTAGGGTAAATTGGCGATGTGCCCGTGATTGTAGCCGCCGAGCAGCCAGCGTTTGGCTTCCGACACCTCGAACACCGCGCCCTTCGCCGCGACCCGCAGATCTGTGCGCTCGACCAACATAAAGCCGCCGCCCATCGCATAGCCGTTGACCGCGGCGATGACGGGCTTTTCCAAGGCGCCGGTCATGAACGGGTCCTCGATCTCGGGGCGCGTGCCGCCGGGCTGGCCACGCTGCAGCGACTCCTTCATGTCCTCGCCGGCGCAGAACGCACGCCCGGCGCCGGTGAAAATCGCGACCTCGAGCTCATTGCTGCGGCGGAACTCGGTCCAGGTTTCCGCCAACCGGGTGCGCATCTCGAGATTGAGCGCGTTGAGGCGCTCGGGGCGGTTCATCCGCACCACCAGGATCTGCCCGTGGCGCTCGGTTTCGACGACGGCCATGTCTTCCCTCTCGCAGGCTTGTGCCCGAAGGCTGCCGGACCCTACCATTCCGAAGCAGCCGGTCAAAACGCGGTGGATGCTCGGCAAGGGAGGCAAGCAATGAAGATCGTCGTCTACGGTCCGGATAAGCGCACTGGCGTCTTGCGGGACGGCTCGGTCGTCGATCTCTCCGGCGCCTTCGCCAAATATGCCGCGGAAAAGAACAACGAGCCGCATCCGATCGGGCTGGCCGAGGCGCTGGTTCCCTCTGACCTGGCCCGGCTGATCGAAACCGGGCAGCGCGCCCTCGACAGTGCGCAGCAGGCGCTTGATTACCTGTTCGGCCAGGCGCAGGACCAGAAGGACCCACGCGGCGCGGGTTTGGTTTACCCGGCGGCTGCCGTCCATATGCATGCGCCGCGGCCGAACGGCGCCCGCATCGCCTGCGCCGGCGGGAATTTCGCCGACCATGCCGCGGCGATGGCCGAGA
>VAZR01000341.1 GCA_005888515.1 Alphaproteobacteria bacterium
GCGTCGAGGTTCTCGCGGCCGCCGAACACATTGGGAATCCATTCCCCCTGATTGCGGCTGTAATCGAGATACAGCATCGAGGCCACCGCATCGACCCGGAGCCCGTCGATATGATACTCGCGCATCCAGTAGAGCGCGCTCGACAGCAGGAAGTTCGCGACCTCGCGCCGCCCGTAATTGTAGATCAGCGTGTTCCAGTCGCGGTGCAGCCCTTGGCGCGGATCGGCATGCTCGTAGAGCGCGGTGCCGTCGAACCGGCCGAGCCCGTGCGCGTCGGTCGGGAAATGCCCCGGCACCCAATCGAGCCACAGGCCGAGCCCGGCGCGATGACACGCATCGATAAAGGCACGGCAATCATCCGGCCCGCCGTGGCGCGAGGTCGGCGCAAACAACGAGATCGGCTGATACCCCCACGAGCCGTCGAACGGATATTCCGTCATCGGCATCACCTCGATATGGGTGAAGCCGAGATCGGCGACATAGGGCACCAGCTGCTCGGCCAATTCGCGATAGCTCAGATAGCCGCCGTGCTCGGCCGCGTTGCGCCGCCATGAGCCGAGATGCACCTCGTAGATTGCGATCGGCGCCTCGCGATCGTTGTGCGGCGCGCGCTCGCTCATCCAGCCGCCATCTTGCCAGACATGGCGCGACGGACCGGCGACAACCGAGGCGGTGCCCGGCGGCCGCTCCGCGCGTTCGGCATGCGGATCGGCCTTCAGCGGCAATAATTCGCCCTGCGGTCCGAGCAGTTCGTATTTGTAAAGATGTCCGGGACGCAGCCCGGGCACGAAGATTTCCCAGAACCCGCCGGCATGCCGCTTGCGCATCGGCATGCGGCATCCGTCCCAGGCGTTGAAATCGCCGACCAGGCTGACCCGGCGGGCGTTCGGCGCCCAGACCGCGAACGCGACGCCCTCGACGCCGTCATGCACGACGGCATGCGCGCCGAGCTTCTGATAGCTGGCGAGATGGTTGCCTTCGATCAGCAGATGGATATCGAGTTCGCCGAGCACCGGCGGAAACCGGTAGACATCGTCGAACTCGTGCAGATGGCCGCCCCACGAAACGCGCAGCCGGTAACGGAACGGCGCCTTGCGGTCCGGCATGCTGGCGACAAAAAAGCCCGCCGGGTGGATGCGCTCGCCGTGCGCGGCGATCTCGCCGCTCGCGGTATCGATGACCACCATCTCCTCGGCATCGGGCAGCAGCGCCCGGACAAACACGCCGGCCGAGGTTTTGTGCATGCCGAGAAACGCGAAGGGATCATCGTGCCGCCCGGCGACGATCGCCTCGACCTCGCGGCTAGGGCGATGCGGCATGTTCGTACCCGGGCGCTTTTGCCCCCGTCACCTTCTCGACGACGCGCAGAATCCCGTTGAGCGGGATCGCAACCCATCCCGGACGGTTGGCCAGCTCGTACGACACTTCATAGACGGCTTTTTCGAGCGTGAAGAAATCGACCAGCGCCTTGGCTTGCAATTTGCTCGCGGGATAGGAGGGGCAACCGCGCATCACCCGGCGATAGGCGGCGCGGAAGCCGTCAATCGCACGCTGCCGCCAGGCTTCGGCGAGCGCGTTCATCCGCGGCACTGCCGCCGGACGGGTCTCGCCGAGCTGGCGCACCGCCGCGGTCGCGGCGTAGTCGAACGACCGGATCATTCCGGCGACATCGCGCAACGGCGAGCTCTTGCGCCGCCGTGCCGCGAGCGGCCGGCCCGGCTCGCCTTCGAAATCGATCAAATAGAAATCGTTCTGCACCGCGATCACCTGGCCGAGATGGAAATCGCCGTGATACCGGGTCTTCGTCGCAACGATGTCGTCCGGCATCAGCGACCGGATCGCCCGGAACAGCTGCGGCCCGGCGCCGATCAGCGCATCCGCGAGCTCGCGCGCGGCCTCCGGCAGGCCGGCCTCGCCTCGCTCCAGCCGTGCCAGCATCACCTCGACGTTCTGCTCCAGCGTCTGCCGCCATTCCGCCAGATCCTGGCGGGTGATCGGCTCAGGCATAAAGGCCGGGTCGTCGCCGGCGCACTCGGCCAGCGCGCGGTGCATTTGCGCGGTCCGCAGCCCGAGCTGCCGCGCCAGTGCCAGAAAGAAATGATCCGGGTCGGGCATGTCGGCGGCGCGCCCGGGCGGCGTCGCGCCCGGCGCCGCCTCGTTGAGCGCGTCGTCGAGATAGCGGGTCAGATAATCGAGCGCCAGGGTCCAGCCGTCGCCCTGATTGCGCACGAAGCGGTACAGCACGCCGGCCGCGCAGGTATCGTTGCCCTCCGCGCCCGGCAATGTCAGCTCGAGCGTCGCCAAGGGCGGCGGCGTATTGGCAAAGCCGGCGCGCTCGGCCAGGAAGCGGGTCATCTCGACTTCCGGATGCGGGCCGGGCTGCAGCCGCCGGTACAGCTTCAGGACGGCGTAATCTTCGTACAACACCGAGCTGTTCGACTGCTCAGCGCCGAGCCGCCGCGCGACGAGTCGCTCGGGCAAGGAAGTCTCGGCGAACAAAGGCGTGTGCCGGAAGCGCAGCTCGCCCGATGCAGCGCCGGTAGCGTTATGCAATGGCAAGCTCGCTTCCTGCTTCACCGCCTCGAACAATGCCAGTCCGAAATCGTCCAGCATCAGCGCATCGACGAGTGCGCCTTCACGGCGCGACTGTCGCAACTCTGCCAGGCTGAACGGCAGCAGGTTCTGACGCGTTTCGCTGCCGCTCGATCCCCACACCGCCGCGAGCGGCAGCATGTAGAGTTGCGGCTCGTCCTTGGCGAGCTGCGCCTGCACGATTTCGATCAGAAAGTTCGCCGCCGCGGTGCCGCCTGGTTGCGGTGCCGGCGCCGCGAGCTCGCCATAGGCC
>VAZR01000342.1 GCA_005888515.1 Alphaproteobacteria bacterium
CGGCGCATGTCAGGCGGTCGCAAATCTGGTCCCCGTCACGCCGGCAGCCCGGCCTTGCGTAACCCTTCGAGGAAACGGTCGCGATCCGTCGCCCGCGCGAACGGCCGGCTCAAACGATCGTCGCTCGCGGTCAAGCCCGGCATACGCCGCAGCAACTCATCCAAAGCTCTGCGAGCGGCGGCCGTCCTACCCAATTGTCCATTTGCCGCCGCCAATACCGCATAGATGTCGGGGAACGCGGCGTTGGCCTCGCCGGCCTGCGTGGCGAACTCGGCCGCTTCTTCGTAACGCTCCGCTGTGAATGCCGACCAGCCCCTGCACAGGCGCCAGATGACCAGCAACGGACCTCGCGGGCTGAGGCGCATCGCTTCTTCGAGATGCGGCAGAGCGGTTTCATAATCACCGCCGAAGCCATAGCTTACGCCGAGGTATCCGCGCGCGAACATCGAGTTCGGATCAAGATCGAGGGCGCGTTGCAGCCGGCGTCGCGCTTCTTCATGACGACCGGAAAACAGATCGAAAATAGCGAGCGCGGTATGAGCCATCGCGTCGCTCTCATCGGCGGCGACCGCTTTGCGCGCGGCTTCCCCGAGCCGCGCGTGCGACTCGGCCGGCCCGTCACCCCAGCCGAACACCGACTCGAAATGCCGAGCAAAGGCCAGATCGCTGAGCGCGATGGAATTCGCCGGGTCCAGGGCGATGGCATCGCCCAGAAGGCGGCGCGCTTCGGCCAGGTCTTCGCGTGTGAAGCGGCGAATGTGCCAGTGTGCCCGCATGATGCGGTCCCATACATCGAGCTGGCTAGGATCTTTGCGCTGTGCCTGCTGGATTTCGGCCGAGATGATGCCAGGCGCAATCGCCCCGGTGATGTTCAGGGCGATCTCGTCCTGCACGGCAAAGACATCGGCCAGTTCCCGATCGTAGCGATCGGCCCACAAATGGTGGCCGCTTGCCGCCTCGATTAGCTGCGCGGTGATGCGCACGCGGCTGCCGGCCCGGCGGACGCTGCCTTCGAGTACGTAGCGCACGCCGAGTTCGCGGCCCACTTTGCCCACGTCCACCGCCGGGCCCTTGTAGGTGAAGGAGGTGCTGCGCGAAATCACAAAAAAGGAGTGGTTCCGCGACAGGTTGGTGATGATGTCCTCGGTGATGCCGTCCGAAAAATACTCCTGCTCGGAATCGCCGCTCATATTGCCGAAGGGCAGCACCGCGATTGACGGTTTCTGAGGCAGCGGCCGCGCCGATTGCGCCGTGGCGGCGGTCTTGTCGATCGGCCCGTCGCCGGAAGTGTTGATCATGATGCGATGCGTGCGTACCGGCCGGGTGATGTTCTTGACCTGTTGCTCACCCATGTCCTCAAACGAGAAGTCGAGCTTGTCGCGCACCTGATCGCGCACGACGCGGCTGACGCAGATCCCGCCTGGGACGGCCAGGGCTTCGAGGCGGGCCGCAATGTTGACGCCGTCGCCGTAGATGTCCTTGTCATCGATGATGATGTCGCCGACGTTGAGCCCGATGCGGAATTCGATCCGGCGTTCCGCCGGGATCGCGACGTTGCGTTCAGCCATCTGGCGCTGAATGTCGACGGCGCAACGCACCGCATCGACGACGCTGGCGAATTCCACGAGCATGCCGTCGCCGGTGGTCTTGACCATGCGCCCGCGATGCTCGGTGATTTTCGGATCGATCACCGCGCGCAGATGCCCTTTCAAACCGGCGAGCGTGCCTTCCTCGTCCGTCCCCATGAGACGCGAATAACCCACGACATCGGCGGCCAAAATAGCTGCCAGCCGGCGCTAACCCGTTCCTCAGCCATGGCTCCCGCTCGGTTGAAGTCTAGGTTGATGACCCTACCACAGTCATGCGCAAATCTGCGGTCGCTTGGCCGATACAGGAGTGCGGCAAAGGCCGGCCGACAAAGCCGCCGCTCACGCTGTCTCGGTGAAGATTTCGCGGCCGATCAGCATGCGGCGGATCTCGCTGGTGCCGGCGCCGATCTCGTAGAGCTTGGCGTCGCGCAACAGGCGCCCCGTCGGGTATTCGTTGATGTAGCCGTTGCCACCCAAGATCTGCACCGCGTCGAGCGCCATCCTGGTGGCGCTTTCGGCGGCGTAGAGGATTGCGCCGGCGGCGTCCTTGCGGGTCGTTTGGCCGCGGTCGCAGGCGCGCGCCACGGCATAGACATAGGCGCGGCAGGCGTTGAACGCGGTGTACATATCGGCGACCTTCGCCTGGATCAGCTGGAACTCGCCGATCGGCTGGCCGAACTGTTTGCGGTCGTGGATGTAGGGTACCACGACATCGAGGCAGGATTGCATGATCCCGAGCGGCCCCGCGGCGAGGATCGCGCGCTCGAAATCGAGCCCGCTCATCAGGACGCGCACGCCCTCATCGACAGCACCCAGCACATTCTCGGCCGGCACCTCGCAATCCTCGAACACCAGTTCCGAAGTCGGCGAGCCGCGCATCCCGAGCTTGTCGAGCTTTTGCGCCGGGCGGAAGCCTTTCATGCTCTTCTCGATCAGAAAGGCGGTGATGCCGCGCGCGCCGGCAT
>VAZR01000343.1 GCA_005888515.1 Alphaproteobacteria bacterium
CGGTGCCGATGCTTCCGGAACCGCAGACGACGATATGGCCGCGGCGGTGGATCGGCCGCAGACCCTGCATCCGCACCCATTGCCCGCGGGTCAGCCGCGCCGCCGCGAACACGATGAACAGGCCGGTGAACACGGTGCCGAGCAGCATCAGCAGCATCGTCAGCACGAGATCGAGCGGCCGGCCGTGATCGGGCGAGATGTCGCCGAAGCCGGTCGTCGTCATCGTCGACATGACGAAATAAGCGGCGGTCACCCAGTCGCTGTGCAGCGCTTTCTGGAAGTACCAGGTGCCGAGTCCGAACAGCAGCAGCACCGCCGCGATGAACGCGATGATGTACGGATCGAGCCGGTGCCGGCGCCCGTGGCCGCGGAAGAAGTGCTTGAAACGCGAGGCGGTCGACGGGCCATCAGCAAGCCGCGGCTGCCGCGGCGCCGACGCGAGCAGCCGCTCCAACGTGCCGTAGACGACAAGCCTCGCACCGGCGGCGATCGGCTTCTCGCCGGCGATCTCGGTGTCATGGTCGATCGCCAGGATGCGCGCGCCGAGCGCATGCTCGGCCTCGCCGACGGTCCGTCCGGCGATGCGGTCGCTATCGGCTAGCCGCATGGCGAACCCGGTCAGCGGCCCGTCCGGCTCGGGAAACTGCAGGCCGCGGAAGCAGGACGGATCGAGCGCAACCGCGGCGTAAGTAGCGGCCGAATGCCAAGCCAGCGACAAAACAGAGCAATCGGCCAGGTTCTGCTCGATCTTGGCCGCGAGCGTGCGGTTGAACTGGCGCAGCACGATGCGAATGCGCGGGTTCGCGTCGCGCGCCCGCAAGGCGGCCTGCAAATTGAGCTGGTCGTCGCGCGACAAGGCGAGGATCGTCGCCGCATCGACGACCCCGGCCGCCTCCAACCCCTCGCGGCTGTCCGGCCGCCCGGCGACGAATGCGGCGCCTACCTCCTCGACCGCGCGGGCGAATTCCGGATCGGCCGGCCACAGCACGACGATGCGCAGGCCGCGCAGCTGACACAATTCGCGCGCGGTGCTGAGCGCCAACGCGTCGCCGCCGACGATGATCATCAGCAGATCGTGGTCGACGGGCGGCATTCGCGGGTTCGATCAGTCAGGGTCGCTGACGTCAGGCGGGTACGTGTGCGGCTCGCCAGCCGGATCTTCGACGATCCACCGCCCCGGCGCGCGACCGGGCCTTGCGTAGGTCGAGCCGATCGGCACCTTGCCGTGACCGCCCGGTATGTCGAGCACGTAGGTCGGCTGGCACAGCCCCGACACCCGGCCACGCAACGCGCAGACGAGATTCTGGCCCTCCTCGATGCCAAGCCGGAAATGCGCGGTGCCGCGCGCCAAGTCGGGATGGTGCAAGTAATAGGGTTTGACCCGCATCGCGACGAGGCCGCGGAACAGCGCTTCGAGCACCGCAGGATCGTCGTTGACGCCGCGCAGCAGCACGCTTTGCGACAAGACTGGGATGCCGGCGCGGACCAGCCGGCCGACCGATTGGCGCACCGGCTCGGTCAATTCGCGCGGATGGTTGGCATGCATAACGACATAGACCGCCTTCTCCGCCGCGAGGGCCGATACCAAGGCTGGCCGCACCCGTCGGGGATCGGCGATCGGCACCCGGGTATGAAAGCGGATCACCGCGACATGCGGGATCGCGTCGAGGGTTTTGACGATTGCGACGATCCGGCGCGGCGACAACAGAAACGGATCGCCGCCGGTGACGATGACCTCCCAGATCTCCGGATGCGCGCGGATGTAGTCGAAGGCGGCGGCCAGTGCGTCGGGGGACAGCAGCGCGTGCTCTCGTCCGACCTGCTCGCGGCGGAAACAGAAGCGGCAGTAGACCGGACAGACCAGGATCGGTTTCAGCAGCACCCGGTCGGGATAGCGATGCACGATGCCCGGCACCGGCGACCAGCGCTCATCTCCAATCGGGTCGCCGCTCTCTTCGGGTGCGGTTGCCAGCTCGTCGGTGCGCGGCACGAATTGCGCTGCGATCGGATCGTTGGGATCGGCGGGGTCGATCAGCGCCGCGACATCGCCGGTCAGCGCCACCGCGAAATTCTCGGCGACGCGGCGTAGTTCCGGGAGTCGCTCCGGCGGCACCAGGCCGCGCTCTGCCAAGTCTTCGATGCGGAGCGTCAATCAGACCGCCTCCAGCCGGTCGTAGGCGGCTTTGAGCCGGTCGCGATCGCGGCGGGCGTCGGCTTCGCGCTCGCGCTGCTCGTCGACGACTTCCGCCTTCGCCTTGGCGACAAAAGCGGGGTTGGCGAGCTTGGTCGCGAGCTTGGCGATGTCGGCATCGAGCCGGCCGATTTCCTTGGCGAGCCGCGCCTTCTCGCGGGCGAGATCGACGACCTCGCCGAGGCGCAGGATCAGGGTCGTGCCCTCGACCACCGCCGCAACGCCACCGGCCGGCACCGTCTCGACCGGTGTAATCTCCTCGACCCGCGCCAGGCGCAGGAAATGCTCGCGGTGGCGTTCGAGGCGCGCCATCGCCGTGGCATCGGCATCCTTGACCAGGAGCGGCACCCGCGCCGCCGCCGGCACATTGACCTCGGTGCGGATCGCGCGGATCGCCGAGATCGCCGCCACGACCCATTCCATTTCGGCCGCGGCATCGGGATCGTGCAGGTCGGGCGGCAGGTCGGGCCAGTTCGAGACCATCAGCATGCCGGGTTTGTCGCCGCCGATCTGCTGCCACAGCTCTTCGGTGATGAACGGCATCACGGGGTGCAGCAGATGGACGATGCGGGCCAGGACCCAAGCCGTCGTCGCCTGGGTTTCGCGCTCCGCGTCGGCATCACTGCCCTGCAGGATCGGCTTGGTGAATTCGAGATACCA
>VAZR01000085.1 GCA_005888515.1 Alphaproteobacteria bacterium
AAGCACGGCACCCGGCCCGGCGTCGGCATCGAGGTGCGGCGCCGACGCATGAAGGCATACGAACGGTGGGTGCCGCGCCCGCCAGCCGGTGTCGTTACGGTCGCGCGCCCGCTCGGTGGGGTTCCGGCGAGCCGCATCACGGCGCCGCAATCGGCCGGTGGGCGGCACATCCTGTTTCTGCATGGCGGCGCCTATATGACGGGGTCGGCACTGCTCTATCGCCACATCACCTGGCGCTTTGCGATGACCGCCGAGGCGAATCTCGCGGCGATCGACTACCGCCTCGCGCCCGAGCATCCGTTTCCGGCGGCGCTCGACGATGCGGCGGCGGCTTGGCGCGGATTGCTCGACGAGGGTGCCGACCCGCGGCATTGCGCGGTGATCGGCGATTCGGCGGGCGGCGGGCTCGCTCTGGCGTTGGCGCTCAGACTGCGGGACGAGGGCGGACCGTTGCCGGCGGCGGTCGTCGCGCTGTCGCCCTGGACCGATCTGGCGATCACCGGCGAATCGTGCCGCCGCAACGCGATTGCCGATCCGGTCCTCAACGAAACCGATCTGGTGCACTTTGCGGCGCAGTATCTCCGCGGCGCCGATCCCCGCAATCCCTATGTCTCGCCGCTCTATGGCGATCCCCGCGGCTTGCCGCCAACTTTGATTCAGGTCGGCAGCGACGAGATCCTGCGCGACGACGCGGTGCGAATGGCCGAGCGGATGCGCCGGGCGGGATGCGAGATCGAACTCGAAATCTGGCCGCGCATGCCGCATGTCTGGCACGGCTTCGCGCCGGTTCTGCCGGAGGCACGCCGGGCCATCACCCGAATCGGCGAATTCGTGCGGCAATGGACCGGAGCCGAAAGGGCCTTAGAAGCAGCGCTACTGGCCGCAGCAAAATAGGTCCTGGCCTTCGCCGGGACCTATTTGTTAGCGCGAGCTATCAGCCCAGCTGATAGCGGATCGTCGAGCCGTCGCTGCCCTTCAACTCGACTTTGAGCAGCTGCCGCGCCTCGTCGTACCAGACGTCCTGCGGAAAGGTGCTGTTGATCACATAATGCCGCGCCCGCTTGGCGCGGCCCTGCACGACGAGATGGTCTTCGCCACGATCGGTCACCGCGATCGGCATGATCTTGCCGTCCTGCGGGTTGAAGGCGACGGTCTTTTCGAGCAGGAGCGGGTTCCACAGGCTGGCCGGGATCGTGTTGCCCGCCACCTGGGTCAGCTTGCCGTCGGCTTCGATCGCGAGCTTGTCATTGGTCCGGGTCGCCGTAACCCGGTGCACCGTGCCGTTGTCGTGGGTCACCGCGTTCAGTGCCATCAATTTGCCGCCGACCCAACGCTCAGTCTCGGTCTGGTCGAAGCGATAGACCGTGACAAAAGCGATCTTGACCTCGACATGGGTCACCATCTGCACGGTCGTTTCCGGCCCGTTGCGGCGCAACTCGATCGTGTGGCTGCCGATCTGCTGGCCATTACGCATGACTGCAAACCGCATCGTCTCGGCAAGAGATTCCGCCTTTGCGGCGCCGCCGCCGATCGAAAGAACCACCGCCAGGATCAACAATCCCGTTTTCAGAAGGTGCTTCCGCATCATCATCCCCCTCGAATGTCTCATCCCATCCGAGGAATGGGGCAATTTCAAGTCCGATTTCGTCTTTTGAAACCATGCCGACTCTTTTCGCGCGGTAGGCGAGGCCGCCGCTTTCCCTTGGTTACTCTTAGGCGAGAGAAGAGCGGAACCGAATGAGATTGACGAGGGTTTTACTGCTGCGCAGCAGCAACGGCCGCGCCGCCGGCAGGACGCCGCGTCCAGGGGCAGCTCTCTATGCTCAGATCATCGATCGTTCGCCTCGTCGAGCTGTGCACCCGGCACGCTTGGCCGGTCATCGTGCTGGCGATCGCGCTGGCCGCTTTCTGCACTCTCTACACGGCGCGCCATTTCGCGGTGGCGACCGATATCAAGCAGCTGTTCCCGACCGAATTGCCGTGGACCCAGCGCGCCTACGATTTCATCGGGACCTTTCCGCAGCACGACGTGCTGGTCATCGTCGATGCGCCGACCGCCGAATCGGCTGATCGGGCAGCCGCCAAGCTGACCGCCGCGCTGTCGGCCGACACGGCACATTTTAAGGCGGTCCAACAGCCCCAGGGTGGCGCCTTTTTCGCCCGCAACGGCCTCCTGTTCCTGCCGAGCGACGAGTTGCGGCGAATGGCTGGCGAAATGAGCGGGGCTGGGCCGCTGATCGGGGCGCTGGCCGCCGATCCGAGCCTGCGCGGGGCTCTCGGCGCGCTGGCGCAGGGGCTGATGGGCGTCGCCAACGGTGCCTATGGGCTCGATGCCCTGACCCGGCCGATGCAGATGGCCGGCGACACGGTCGACGCTGCGCTGCACAACCGGCCGGCGCATTTCTCGTGGCGCGAGCTGGCCAGCGGTAGGGCGGCGAAACCGGAAGAATTGCGCCGCTTCATCGAGATCGAGCCGGTGCTCGATTTCAACGCACTGCAGCCCGGCCTGGCCGCGACACAGGCGATCACCGATGCGGCGCAGCGGCTGAACCTGGCCGGCGGCGATCAGGCACGAGTGCGGGTGACCGGGCTGGTGCCGATGAACGACGCCGAATTCGCGACGCTGCAGGATCATGCGGCGGTGAACGGCGCGGTATCGATCGCCGCCGTGCTGATCATCCTGTGGCTGGCGTTGCGCTCGTCGCGGATCATCCTCGCCGCGATCATCAGCATCGCCTGCGGATTGGCTTATTCCGCCGCGCTCGGCCTCTTCCTGGTCGGTGCGCTGAATTTGATCTCGGTGGCGTTCTTCGTCCTGTTCGTCGGGCTCGGCATTGATTTCGGCATCCAATTCTCGGTCCGTTACCGTGCCGAGCGCTACGACATCGGTGCGCTCGAACCCGCTCTGATCAGCGCCGCGCGGAAGGCGGGCGCTCCATTGGCGCTGGCCGCGGCGGCGACCGCGCTCGGCTTCGTGGCGTTCCTGCCGACCGAGTATCGCGGTCTCGGCGAGCTCGGCGAGATCGCCGGACCCGGGATGCTGATCGCCTTTCTGACCAGCATCACGCTCTTGCCCGCCTTGTTGCGGGTGCTGAACCCGCCGGGCGAATTGCGCCCGATGGGCTTTGCCGGTCTGGCGCCGATCGATCGCTTCCTGCAGCGCCAGCGTGTCGCGGTCGTCGGGGTCACCTTGGCCGTCGTGATCCTCGCATCGCCGCTGCTCGCGTTCCTGCCATTCGATTTCAACCCGCTGCATTTGCAGAACCCGAATTCGGAGGCGGTCGCCACCTATCTCGAGTTGCGGCGCGACCCGCAAACCGGCGCTAACGCCGCCGAGATCATCAAGCCGGATTTGGCAGCAGCCGAGGCGTCGGCGCAGCGCCTTTCCAGATTGCCGGACGTCGCACAGACCCGGACCTTGGCAAATTTCGTCCCGGCCGATCAGCAGCAGAAGCTCGCCTCGATCCGCCAGATCGCGGCGGCGATCGGGCCGGCGCTGCGCCCGAACCGGACGCTTGCGCCTCCGAGCGATGCCGACACGATTGCGGCCTTGCTGTCGACCGCCGGCAGCCTGTCGCAATTCGCCGCGCTCGGCGGAGCGGGGGGCGATGCCGCCAAGCGCCTTGCGCAGCTTTTGACGCAGCTGGCGCAGGCCGATGCCGCATCGCGCCAACGGGTCGCGGCCGCGGTGGTCGCGCCGCTCACTCAATCGCTCGGCGGCCTGCGGGCGGCGCTCGATCCCGAGCCGGTCACCGCCGCGACGATTCCGCCCGAGATCAAGCGCGATTGGATCGCTCCCGACGGGCGGGCGCGGGTCCAGGTATTGCCGAGCGGCGATCCCGAGAACACCGCCGTGCTTCGTCAATTCGTTACAGCCGTGCTGGCTGCCGAGCCCGATGCGAGCGGCCCTGCGGTGATGCTGTACGAAGCCGGCAACACGATCGTCCGGGCGTTTATCGAGGCCGGAATCTTCGCGCTGGGTGCCATCGCGCTGTTGCTGTGGATCACATTGCGCCGCGTCACCGATGTGCTGATGACGTTGGTGCCGTTGCTGCTCGCGGCGGTGGTGACACTGGAGCTCTGCGTCGTCTTCGACCTGCCGCTCAACTTCGCCAATATCATCGCGCTGCCGCTGCTGCTCGGCGTCGGGGTCGCCTTCAAGATCTATTACATCATGGCGTGGCGGCGCGGCCGCACGGCGCTGGTGCAATCGACGCTGACGCGCGCGGTGATCTTCAGCGCGATGACGACGGCGACCGCTTTCGGCAGCCTCTGGCTGTCGCGCCATCCCGGAACCTCCAGCATGGGTCAGCTGATGGCGCTGGCGTTGCTGTGCACGATGATGGCGGCGGTGCAGTTCCAGCCGGCGCTGATGGGGCCGCCGCGCGAGGTGGCGCGCGACGAACCGTTACCTGCGCCGGCTGAGCCCGAAGCGGTGCCGGCGATGGCGAGCTGGGCGGTCGAGCGGGTCGGAACGCGCGAAACGGCTCGTGCAGTCCGGGTCGGGACGCCGAACCAGGAAGAGCACGAAAAACAGGACGCGGTGCATGAAGTCGAAGACTGAGCGCATACAGCGCGCGGCCGTGCCGCGCGCCAGCTTGGCGATCGATAATCTGCGCGCCATCGTCATTCTGCTGGTGCTCGCTTTTCACTCGGTGCTGGCTTATCTCAATTTCCTACCGCCGCAGCCCTTCGCCTTCGATCAGCCGCCGTTTCTGTGGCGCGCCTTCCCGATTGTCGACAGCCAGCGCTGGATGGGCTTCGACCTGTTCTGCGCCTGGCTCGACGTCTTTCTGATGTCGTTTTTCTTTCTGGTCTCGGGGCTGTTCGTCTGGCCGAGCCTGAACCGCAAAGGCGCCTGGACCTTTCTGTCCGACCGGCTGCTGCGCATCGGCGTGCCGTTTCTGCTCGTCGCATTTCTGCTGATGCCGGTGGCGCACTACCCGACCTACCTGCAGACCGCGACGGACCCCAGCATCGCAGCGTATTGGCAGCATTGGCTGGCCCTGCCGTTCTGGCCGTGCGGCCCGATGTGGTTCTTATGGCTGCTGCTGTTGTGGGATATCGCGGCGGCCGGGCTGTACCCGTTATTGGCGCGGCATCGCGAGACCGTGCTTCGCCTCTCGACGTATGCGCGGCAAAACCCGGCCCGGTTTCTCGCCGGATTCGTGCTCGTTTCCGCGATCGCCTATGTGCCATTGGCGCTGATCTTCGGCCCCTCGGCGTGGTTTCACCGCGGCCCGTTCTCGTTCCAGCTGAGCCGGCCGCTCCACTACGTCCTGTATTTCTTTGCCGGCGCCGCGATCGGCGCCTGCGGCATCGAGCGCGGGCTGCTCGGCGCCAACGGCTCGCTGGCGCGGCATTGGGCGGGCTGGCTCGCCGCCGCCTTCGCTTCGTTCGTGCTGTGGCTCCTGGTCATGTCGCAGATCGTCGCCGATCCCGGCGCGGCGCCTATCCTGTGGCAGATCACCGCTGCACTGAGTTTTGTGCTGGCGTGTTTCGCAAGCTGCTTTTTGACCTTGGGCGCCTCGGTGCGCTTCGCGCAGTTCCGCACGCGGTTGTGCGACAGCCTCAAGGACAATGCCTATGGCATGTACCTGATCCACTATCTGTTCATCGTCTGGCTGCAATTCGCGATGCTCGCGACGGGCCTGCCGGCGATCCTCAAGGCGATCATCGTATTCGCCGGCACGCTGGCGCTGAGTTGGGGGGCAACCGCGGGGTTGCGCCAGGTTTCGGCGGTGTCGCAGATCATCGGCGAGGGCCGGCGCGCGGCGGTGGCGTCATCGCCGGCGCGCCGCTCGCGCGAGATGCCGTCGCTCTCCGACTGAGCTAGAGCGAGCAGCGCCTATCGGCTGGGGCAATTAGAGGGATTGTCGGGACCTGCGCGACCGTGGCTCCCCTGCTGCTCGGATTCCACTGCGGCGGCTCTGGCCTCGAATTCCTCGGCCCAGATGCGGAGCTGTTCTCTCGCCGGTTCAGTTCGCGCGCGGAGCATCAGCTCGCGCATCCGCCGCGCGAATCTCAGCAAGAATTCTGAATCCATGAAATTTCGGCCCCCAACGCGGTCCAGTACAACAAAGGAACTTCGGTGTGCTGGCCCCGGCTCGGCGAACGAGGGCTGTGGAAAACCTAGCGCCGCTTGTTCGTTTTGTGAACCCTCTCGTGCGGTGGCCCCACAGGACCCCTCGGAGTAAGGCACGTTCGACTGCCTGAACACGAAACGCACTGCTTACATCGCGGTGCTGCTGCTGCGCGTCTGAGTTGATAAACACGCGCGGCTTGCGTTGCGCCCTCGGCTTCACCACTCATACAATGCCACTGTGCCGACGCCGGCAGTCGAGGGTCCTTGCGATGCAGTCCCGCCCGAATACCGCCTTGTCGCAGATCCATCTGCAGATCATGTGGTCGCGCCTGATCGCCGTGGTCGAGGAACAGGCGCAGACCTTGGTGCGCACCGCTTTTTCGACGACCGTGCGGGAGGCGGGCGATCTGTCCGCCGGCGTATTCGATCGCGACGGCAACATGCTGGCGCAGGCCGTGACCGGCACTCCCGGCCACGTCAATTCGATGGCCGCCGCGGTCAAGCATTTCCTCGACGCCTTTCCGCTCGCGACGATGAAGGAGGGCGACCACTACATCACCAACGATCCGTGGCTGACCTGCGGTCACCTGCATGATCTGACCGTGGTCAGTCCGTCGTTTCTGCGCGGCGAGCCGGTCGGGCTGTTCGCCAGCACCGTGCATGTCGTCGATATCGGCGGGCTCGGCATGGGGCCGGACGGGCGCCAGGTGTTCGAGGAGGGGTTCGCGATCCCGCTGATCCCGCTGGCGCGCCAAGGCAAGATGAACGACGACCTGCTGCGTATCCTGCGCGCCAATGTGCGCGAGCCGTTGCAGGTCGAGGGCGATGTCTACGCGCTCGCCGCCTGCAACGACGAGGGCAGCCGGCGCCTGGTCGAGATGATGGATGAGTTCGGCATCGCCAATCTCGACCGGCTCGGGGAGCACATCATCGAGACCTCGCGCGCGGCGACGCTCGAAGCGATCGGCAAGCTGACGCCCGGCAAATACAAGAACAGCGTCAGCATGGACGGCTACGACCGGCCGCTGACCCTCGTCGCCGAGATGACGATCGCGCCCGAAGGCATTCATGTCGATTACACCGGCACCTCGCCGGCCAGCGCGTTCGGCATCAATGTCGTGATGAACTACACGCTGGCCTACACCGCGTTCGGCGTCAAATGCCTGGTCGCGCCGGAAGTGCCGAACAATGCCGGCTCCTTGGCGCCGATCACCGCCAGCGCGCCCGACGGATGTCTGCTCAATGTCAAGCGGCCACGCGCGGTCGCCGCTCGCCACACGGTCGGCCACATGCTGCCCGATACGGTGTTCGGCTGTCTGCATCAGGTCATGCAGGGCGGCGTCCCGGCCGAGGGCGCCTCCTCCTTGTGGAACCCGCAGATCTATGGCAGCGCCGACGTGCTCGACGAAATGGTCGGCGATGATCACCCCGATATCGCCGCGTTCAGCACCGTCATATTCCATTGCGGCGGCACCGGCGCGCGGCCGGGCAAGGATGGGCTCGACGTCACCGCCTTTCCGTCCGGCGTGCGCACGATCCCCGTCGAGGCGACTGAGTCCGTCGCTCCAGTTATGTTCCGCCGCCGCGAGTTCCGCGAGGGCTCGGGCGGCGCGGGCCGCTATCGCGGCGGTCTCGGCCAGATCATCGAGCTCGGCGGCGCCGACGGCACGCCGGTCGCGCTCTTATGCAATTTCGAGCGCATCAACAACCCGGCGCGCGGCCGCGATGGCGGCGGCAAGGGCGCGCTCGGCCGGGTCACCTTGGGCTCGGGAAAACCGATCCGCTCGAAAGGTCGGCAGACCGTGGCGGGCGGCGATTTCATTCGGCTCGAACTGCCGGGCGGCGGCGGGTTTGGCGACCCGGCGACGCGCGATCCCGACCAGGTCGCCGCCGATGTCGCCGATGGGCTGATCTCGCGCGAGACGGCGGAGAACGACTACCGTGTCGCTCTGACCTCCGACGGCTCGGTCGATCGCACCGCGACCGCGCAGTTGCGCGCAATGGCTGCCGCCGAATAGCGGCGCGCCGCGTTACCAGATGATTTGCACGCCGTAGGCGGCGAAGATCGGATCGCCGGTCGCGATCGGAATTCCCTCCGCGAGCGCCTGTGCAATCATCATCCGATCGAACGGATCGCGATGATTCCGTCGGGGGAGCGTTCCCAATTGACGCAGGTGTACGAAGGTAATCGGGAGAACTGAAAATCCTTGATTGGCCATCATCACCTCAAGATCATCCGGTAACGAGAGCCTCCCCAATGATTGTTTGATCGTCAGTTCCCAAAGCCCAGCGACGCTGACCAAGATCTCGCTAGTCGGATTAGCGATGGCAGTGCGCGCTGTGGCGCCGAGTGCCGCGGACGCTTCCGACCACCAAAGAAAGGCGTGGCTGTCGATTAGGAGCCGCACCTAGCATTCCCATTTGTACCATTCGTCCAACTCTTCTTCGCTCATGGGCGCAAAGCAATCGGGCGCGATCCAGATTTTGCCT
>VAZR01000086.1 GCA_005888515.1 Alphaproteobacteria bacterium
AATGTCAGGGGCAATTCCTGCACCGCCGCCTCGGCCAATAACCGCTTCGCCTCGGCCCGTGATGCCGTGATGTCACGCGAGAAGCCAGGCAACAGCGTCAGCTCGGCTTCCGACATCGCCAGATTGGCGCCAGGGCGCATCAGCCCGCCGACATATTTCAGGAATGTCGAACCCTGCAACCGGTCTGCCGCGCCCCAACGGTCGATTGCCAGCGACAACGCGCGCCGCACCCGGGCATCGTCGAACGGCTTGCGACCGGTATTGAAGACGACGAGCAGGTTGGACAGCCAGGGGCTCTCGGTCGTCGTGATCCCGTCTCCGAGCGTTTCGGCCAGCTGATCGCGCTGGGTCGGCGTGACGCCGCGGAACTCGGCCATGATGCGGCCGCTCTCAAGCGCCTTCATGACCTCTGGCGGCTTCATGAAACTGGCCTCATAGCCATCGAGATAGGGTTTGCCTTGCTGGAAGTACTTGTCCCAGCGCTTGCCCTGCCAGCTCTCGCCCTTCTATGCTCGACAAACACGAATGGACCGGTTCCAAGAATATGCGTCTTCGGGAATTGCGGGTCCGCGGCCAGTCTGGCTGCGCTATAGATGCAGTTCCACGGCGAGGCAAAATTCGCCAGCATCGCCGCGTCCGGCCATTGCAGGCGAAAGATGACGGTCAGCGGGTCTGGCGTATCGATAGCGGCGATCGCGCCGAAATCCACCTGCCGCGCCGAAATCACGCCGGCAGGCGGATGGGCAATACGCTGATAGCTCGCTTCGATATCGGCCGAGGTCAATCGCGAGCCGTCGTGAAACAACACGTTCGGGCGCAGTTTGAATGTATAGGTCTGGCGGTCGGGCGACACGGTCCAGGATTGCGCCAGATCGCCGACGATCTGCGGGTAATTGGCCGCGTCGAATTTCAGGAGCGTCGAGTAATGCGGCGCAACCGGATGCAGGAATGCAAAAGAGGTGTTGCCGTGGCAATCGTAATTGCCCGGCTCGACCGTCGAGGCGAATTCCAGCGTACCGCCGCGTTTCGGCGTGTCGTTGGCTTGCGCCATTTGCGGCAGCAGAAGTGCAAGTAACGCGACGACAGGACCCGTAGCGGCACGAGCGTTGACTAAGGCGGCGATACGACCCACGACGCCACCGAAGCCTGACGCGAGCCGCTCGATGCGCCCCAGCCCGGCACCGACCGCGAATTGTCCGCGCATCATTGCGCCTGAGCTCGTCGAGGAAACGTGCAAACATCAGGCGCAGCTCGTCGACATTCGGGGCCTTGGCAATTTGCGTATTGCGCTGCAGCCATTGCTCGGCCGGTGCATACCGACGCCAGCCGGGCAGATCTGTGGCGATGTTGACCTCCTGCCATTTCGGATGATGACCGGGCTCAAGCAGCGACTGGAATCCGGTGAAGAACACATCGACGAAATTCGTGACATTGCGGTTCCGCTCGGGAACCAGCCGCAGTTCTGCGACGGCGAGTACGCTGCCGACCGCGATCGTTCTGACTGGCTGGTCCTGCCGTACGAATCGGGGGTAATCCGTCGCGGTCAGTCTGGTGGGTAGGTAGACGTCTCCGGCCGACTGGCTGAAGGGGATATCCACCAGGTGCAGGCCGTCGTCCTTGAGATCCCGGAGCAGAGGGGCGGGTTTGCCGGAAAGCAGGGCGATCGCGGCGATCTCGCCGTTCCGCAGCGCTTCAAGCGCCAGCTCTTGCGGTTCATTGGTTAGCGTGACCGGAAGCTGCAATTGCTCGAAGAGGCGAGCTGCCGTTATCGCAGAGCCGCTGCCAAGTGGACCGACATTCACTTTGCGGTTTGAGAGGTCAGCGACCGTCTTGATGCCGCCCCGCGCCAGCAGGTGAAATTCTTCGTTGTACAGCTTAGTGATATAATAGACGCCGAGATCGGCCGCCGAGATCACCTTCTGTTCCTTGGCGTACTCGATCACGTCGACCGGCAAAATAGCCATATCGATGCCGCGCAGATATTTGAGGTCGATCAGGTTCTGCAGAGCGCTCTTGCCGACAACCGGAACGAGCCGGCGTGTCGTCCCATCGTCGATGAGATTGGCGAGTTCCTCGGCGATGCGGACCGATATGCCGGATGTGCCGGTGGTTTCCAGCTCGACGACGCCGCGGTTGATGACCGCCGATTGCTGAGCCTGCGCAGGTGTTGCAATCCCGCTGAGTCCAAGAAGGACCGAAAGCATCATGACGTGTCGCATTGGACGCGTGATCGCGGTCATTGGTCCTTCTCCGGCGAGAGGGTTTGCAACAGGATCTCCGCTTCGCTGACGCCCAGCTCACGGGCACGTCGGTACCAGCGGGCCGCGGCCAAAGGATCGCCGCGCGCCCCGCTTAGGCGCGCCCGTGCCAGAAATCCCGGATCGTAAGACTCGGCCAAGCGCAGCGCCGCCGGTCCGTCAGCCGCCTCGGCGGCGCGTTCGTAAAGGAGGCGTGCCGAGGCGATATCGCCTTTCGCAATGAGCGCGTCCCCCCGCGTGAGCAGTGCGGCGATTTCGCCCGGGGAAAGGCTCAATCCCACCGGCTGTGCGGATACGGCGTCGTTCTGAGCGGCTGGTGCGGGATCCAAGCGCGCCAATATTTTCGGTCCTTCGCCGGACGATGGCTGCACCAATTTGTCACCGCTCTCAGCCGATGCCGGTGCGGGCGCTTGTGCAGGTGCAGCCGCTGCGGTGACTGGGGCTTCAGATTCTTGCTGGATTGCGCTCGCCTGTTGTTCGGGCTTCTGCGCCTCGGCAGCCGAGGAAGTTTCTCCGATGTCGGGCAAAGCGGCCGCTGCTGTGGAGGCGGGTGGATCGACCACATCGGAGACAGCCGCCCGCTGTACGTCGGCATTCGTCATGGCAGCGGTTGATTGCGCGTCATCCGCCGCTGATCGGTTCGAAGATGCGACAGCCGCGGTCGCGCGGGGCAGGGGGTTGGAGCCCGCCAGCCTGCCATCGACGGCAGCCTGCGAAACGAGCAGCAAACCCGCCGACAATCCGCAGACGGACAGGATGGATAAGCACCAGGCGAGCGTCCGCTCCGCCTGGCTGCGTCGCGGCTTTAACACCAGCGCCTCGCCGCCCCAGGCGTGTTCGAGGTTTAAGCGAGGCAGGAAAAAAGGGTCGCCGTTCCGGTACAGCGGATCGGAAACAGCGATCTCCTCGATGCCGTCGCGCCCGCTGCCAAGGACGAGGACGACATTTCCGTTTCGCAACACAACCAATACGGTTTTCATGGTGCTTGCGGCGAGCAAGGCATGCCAGTCGAAGCTGGCTGACCGCAGCTGCAAACCGCTGTTGCGAGCGATTGCGATCAGATTTTCGACCGGCAGCACGCGGTCTTCGGCATCATCATCGACATTGATAACGGCGTTCGGCGCAACCGCGCTATCGGACGCACCGATACGGTCTAGGCATAACAATGCCGTCTTCGAGGAAACACCGGGCACTTTGAAGGTCTCGTCTCAGAGAGGGGTGTCGGCGCAACCTATGGGAGGCAGGGAACAGCCGTCGTCGGCCTCAGAAATACCGGACCCTCGCTGCCGCGCAATTCGAAAGGCGGCGCAACCGGGATCTATCCCCCGGAAAGTTTAGTTACCCTCGGTTCACCCACGGTCTTATGCACAGGCGGGCCGGTCAATGTCGCAGCTCGGCTCGGCGAGATGGTCGTGCAGAATGCGAACGGTACGTCAACCGCCTTTCGCGATCTTCACGGCCCGCAGCGCTATCGGAATGCTGTGCCCATTTTTGTACAGACCACGATTTCGGCCTTTTCTGCCGTTTCCGCCTTGCCGATCGCGAAAACCCAAGCGATTCCGCGCATCTTTGGGGGCGGGGTGGCTGGGGGACTAGGATTCGAACCTAGACTGGCGGAGTCAGAGTCCGCTGTCCTACCGTTAGACGATCCCCCATCAGCACAGGGCGGCTGGGCTGAAAATCCGGCCCGGAAAGGTCGTCCGCGGCTCCTTATATAACACCTGCGGAGGCGTTGGGTAGGCTCGCGCCGCGAGGCGGATTGCCGCCCGGCCGGCCCCGGGTTGGTTCCCCGGCTTGGTTCCCCGGCTTGGTTAACGATTCGCGGCGCTTCCGCTGGGCTGGCCAGCTGCGCTAGCATGCCCAGTCGTATCGTAGGATGGCGCCTTGATCGGTAATTCGCAGCACGGTTTCGGCTCGTTCCGGTCGCCCGGCCTGGGCGCCGGGGCCGCGATGCTGCGCGCCGAGCACGCGAGCGCGCGGGGATTGGCCGAGAGCGAGTTTCCGCATCCGGCGCGCCAGCCGCAGCCCAACTATGCCGCGCTCGACCTCGGCACCAATAATTGCCGGCTGTTGATCGCGCGCCCGGCGCGCGGCGGCTTCCGCGTCGTCGATGCGTTCTCCCGTATCGTGCGGCTCGGCGAGGGGCTGTCCGCGACCGGCGAGCTGTCCGAGGCGGCAATGGCGCGCACGATCGAGGCGCTGAAGGTTTGCGCCGGCAAGATCGGTCAGCGCCGGGTCGTTGGCGGCCGCTACGTCGCGACCGAGGCCTGCCGCCGCGCCGATAATTGCGCCGCCTTCCTCGACCGGGTGCGCGACGAGATCGGCATCGAGCTCGAAATCATCTCGACCGCCGAGGAGGCCCGGCTGGTCGTCGCCGGCTGCGCCCCGCTGTTGCATTCGCGCATTCCCTACGCGCTGGTCTTCGATATCGGCGGCGGCTCGACCGAGATCGTCTGGGTGCGCCGCCATGGCGCGCATTCGGAGGCCGGAACGCCCGAGATCCTCGGCTCGGTGTCGTTGCCGTTTGGGGTCGTGACCTTCACCGAGCGCTTTGGCGGCATCGAGGTGTCGCCGGCGATCTACCGCGCGATGGTCGCCGAAGCCGAGGCCGCCTTGCGGCCCTTCGAGCGCGAGCACGGCATCCGCCGCGAGGTCCGCGCCCGCCAGGTGCAGATGCTCGGCAGCTCCGGCACGGTGACGACCCTGGCCGGGGTGCATCTCGCGCTGCCGCGTTACATCCGCGCCTTTGTCGATGGCAGCATGCTGACCTTTGACCAGATCGAGCTGGTGTCGCGCCATCTTGCCGGGCTCGACATCGAAGGCCGCGCCGCGAACCCCTGTGTCGGGCGCGAGCGTGCCGACCTCGTGCTGAGCGGCTGCGCGATCCTCGATGCGATCTGCGCCACCTGGCCGGTCGGCCGGCTGCGCGTCGCCGATCGCGGCATCCGCGAGGGCATCCTGTTCGAGCTGATGCAGGGCAGCCCGGAGTAGCGGTGCGCCAGAAGCCGCGTCGCGGTGCGGGGGGCGGCGACGGCGCCCGGCCTCTCGCCGTCAGGGTCAGAAAGGCGCGGCGGCGTAAGCCGTCTTCGACCGAATGGCTCACCCGCCAGCTGAACGATCCGTATGTCGCCGACGCGCACCGCCTCGGCTATCGCTCGCGCGCCGCTTTCAAGCTGATCCAGCTCGACGAGCGCTTTCACCTGCTGCGATCCGGCATGCGGGTCGTCGATCTCGGCTGCGCCCCGGGCGGCTGGAGCCAGATCGCCGCGGCGCGGGTCGGCGCCGAGAAGGGCCACGGCGCCGTCGTCGGGATCGACCTCTCGCCGACCGATCCGGTCCCAGGCGCGGCCTTGCTGCAGGGCGATTTTCGCGACCCCGCCATCGCTAACCATAGCCGCACCGCACTCGGCGGCCCGGCCGATCTCGTGCTGAGCGATATGGCGGCACCGGCGACCGGTCACGCCGCGACCGACCATCTCCGCATCGTCGCTCTGGCCGAGGAGGCGTTCGCGTTTGCCGCCGCATTGTTGCGCCCGGGCGGCGCCTTTGTCGCGAAGGTGTTTCAGGGCGGTGCCGAGGGCGCCCTGCTGGCCGAGCTTAAACGCGCCTTCGCGACCGTGCGGCACGCCAAGCCGGCGGCGAGCCGCGCCGAATCGGCCGAGACCTATGTCGTCGCGACCGGCTTCCGCGGCGCTTCCGGCGCTGCATAGCTGCCTCCGATAAACCGTTGCCCCGCCTGCTAGATTTGCCGGGCCGGCGGACTACATATTGGCCACCAGCCCACAACTCGTGTAATAGGGGCGATGGAAATCCCGCAAGCGCTGACGTTCGATGACGTCATGCTCGTTCCGGCCGCATCGAGCGTGCTGCCGGGCGAAACCGATACCCGCACCCGCATCACCCGCGAGATCGAGCTCGGCATCCCGCTGATCTCGGCGGCGATGGACACCGTGACCGAAGGCGCGTTGGCGATTGCGATGGCGCAGGCCGGCGGGCTCGGCGTGATCCACCGCAACATGCCGATCGACCAGCAGGAAGCCGAGGTCCGCAAGGTCAAGAAGTTCGAGGCCGGGATGGTCGTCAACCCGGTCACGATCCACCCCGACGAGACCCTGGCCGACGCGCTGCGCCTGATGGCCGACAACCGGATCTCCGGCATCCCGGTCGTCGAGCGCGGCCCCTATCCAAATCAGCCGGGCAAGCTCTGCGGCATCCTGACGAACCGCGACGTGCGTTTTGCCGACGATCCGCATCAGCAGGTCGCGGAGTTGATGACGCGCGAGGGTCTGATCACGGTGCGCGAAAGCGTCGGCAAGGATGAGGCGAAGCGCCTGCTGCATCAGCACCGCATCGAAAAATTGCTGGTCGTCGATGATGCCTATCGCTGCATCGGGCTGATCACGGTCAAGGACATCGAAAAGGCGCAGCTCTACCCGCATGCCTGCAAGGACGAGCACGGCAGGCTGCGCGTCGCCGCCGCGGCCGGCACCGGCCACGCCGAATTGGAACGCGCCGAGGCATTGTTCGCCGCTGGTGTCGACATCATGGTGGTCGATACCGCGCACGGTCATTCGGCGCGCGTCATCGACACGGTCAACGAGATCCGCCGGATGTCGAACTATACTCAGGTCATCGTGGGCAATGTCGCGACCGCCGAGGGCGCCCGCGCCGTCATCGAGGCCGGCGCCGATGCGGTCAAGGTCGGCATCGGTCCCGGCTCGATCTGCACGACCCGCATGGTCGCCGGAGTCGGCGTGCCGCAATTTACCGCTCTTGTCGATGCCGTCGGCGAGTGCCGCCAGCGCGGCGTGCCGGTCATCGCAGATGGCGGCATCAAATTCTCCGGCGACCTCGCCAAGGCGATTGCCGCCGGCGCGGATTGCGCGATGCTCGGCTCGCTGTTCGCCGGCACCGATGAGAGCCCGGGCGAAGTCTTTCTGTTCCAGGGCCGCAGCTACAAATACTACCGCGGCATGGGCTCGATCGGGGCGATGGCGCGCGGCTCGGCGGACCGCTATTTCCAGCAGGAAGTCACCGACACGTTAAAGCTGGTGCCCGAAGGCGTCGAGGGCCGCGTGCCGCACAAGGGCCCGGTCGCCAATATCGTGCATCAGCTGATCGGCGGCTTGCGCGCCGCGATGGGCTACACCGGCAACCGTACGATCGCCGAGATGCAGAAGAATTGCCGTTTCGTGCGCATCACCGGCGCCGGGCTGCGCGAGAGCCATGTGCACGACATCGCGATCACCCGCGAGGCGCCCAACTACCGCCAGGACATGTGACCCGGTTCCTCGGCTCCCCCTCACCCCGGCCCTCTCCCCGCAGGCGGGGAGAGGGAGAGCTGCAATACTGGTTGAGAATAGCTTTCGACGTGTTTGCTGGTCGCTGCAACCGCGTTCCCTCTCCCCGCGGGCGGGGAGAGGGACAGGGTGAGGGGGTGCTTCCGCTGGTTGGGCGTGGCCTCGCGTGACCCCGGGAGCCCGCATCGCCGCCGCGATCGAGATCCTCGAGGCGACCGACGCCGCCTCGGCGCCGGCCCCCGCAAAACCCGCCGACGACACCGCCGCCGATTATTTCCGGCGGCGGCGCTATATCGGTGCCAAAGACCGGGTGCAGGTCTCGGCCCATCTCTATGCCGTGCTGCGCCACCGCGCCGTCATCGATTGGTGGATTGCGCGCGCGGGCCGGGGCGAAGTAATGCCCGCCCCGCGCAGCCGCATTATCGCCGCGCTGTTGCTGGTCGATGGCTGGCCCGCCGAGGAGGTCGCGAAAAGCTTTGACGGCGGCCGTTTCCGCCCAGCCTCACTGAGCCGTGACGAAGAGCGCCTCGTGTTCGCTCTCGCCGGCCGGACCTTGATACATCCCGACATGCCGCGCGCCGTCGCCAACGATCTGCCCGCTTGGCTCGGACCCTATCTCGCCAAACTCTACGGCAAGCGTCTCGAAGAGGAGATGGCGGCGCTGAACCAATCGGCGCCACTCGATCTGCGGGTCAACCCGCTGAAAACCGATCGCGAGACCGCGCGCCGGGCGCTCGCCGGCGACCACATCGAGGCCGAGCCGACCCCGTGGTCGCCGCTCGGCCTGCGCGTCAAATATCGCGCGCCGCTCGCCGGCACCGCCGCGTTCAAGGAGGGGCTCGTCGAGGTGCAGGATGAGGGCTCGCAGCTCGCCGCGCTGCTCGCCGATGCGCGCCCCGGCATGCGGGTCGTCGATTTCTGCGCCGGCGCCGGCGGCAAGACGCTGGCACTGGCGGCGGCGATGAAGAACCGGGGCAAGCTCGTCGCCTGCGACACGGCGGAATGGCGCCTCGAGCGCGCCGGCAAAAGGTTGCGCCGCGCCGGCATCAGCAATGTCGAGCGCCGCCCGCTCTCGACCGAGCGCGATCCCTGGGTCAAGCATCATGCGAAGAGCTTCGATCGCGTCTTTGTCGATGCGCCGTGCCTCGGCATCGGCAGCTGGCGGCGCAACCCGGACGGCAAATGGCGCGCCTCCCCGAATGATCTGGCCGAGCTCGTCGAGCGCCAGCGCGACATCCTCGCCAGCGCGGCGCGTCTCGTAAAACCGGGCGGCAGGCTGATCTACGTCACCTGTTCGTTGTTGCGCGAGGAGAACGAGGCGCAGGCCGAAACCTTTCTCGACGCGCACGATGATTTCACGTTGTACCCAGCCGCGCGCGCCTGGCAGGAGACGATCGGCGGCAATTGCCCCGCCGGCGACGACTATCTCCGCCTGACCCCGGCCGCTCACGGCACCGACGGCTTCTTCGTCGCCCAGTTCGAACGTAAGCCGCATAAGAAAGACCAACCACTCACCACAGAGCACGCGGAGGTTGCGCAGAGGAACGCGAAGGCGGTCGAGCCGGGTTCGCAGAAATAATTTCCTCTGCGTCCTTTGCGTATCCCCCGCGTCCTTTGCGTTAAAGCGTTCTCTTTTTGATTTTAGGCGCCGCCATGACCGACAAGATCCTGATCCTCGATTTCGGCAGCCAGGTGACCCAGCTGATCGCCCGGCGGGTGCGCGAAAACGGCGTCTATTGCGAGATCCAGCCCTACACGACGAGCGCCGAGAAGATCCGCGCCTTCGCGCCGCGCGGCATCATCCTGTCGGGCGGCCCGGCCTCGGTGACGGTCGCGACGACGCCGCGCGCCCCCGACATCGTGTTTTCGCTCGGCGTTCCGGTACTGGCGATCTGCTACGGCATGCAGACGACATGCGCCCAGCTCGGCGGCCGCGTGACCCTCTCCGATCATCAGGAATTCGGCCGCGCCTTTATCGATGTGACCGGCGAGTGCCGCCTGTTCGATGGCCTCTGGCCGAAAGGCGCGCGCGAGCAGGTCTGGATGAGCCACGGCGACAAGGTCGATGCGCTGCCACCCGGCTTCCGCGCCGTCGCGTCGAGCGATGGCGCGCCGTTCGCCGCGATCGCCGATGACGAGCGCCATATCTACGGCGTGCTGTTTCACCCCGAGGTCGTTCACACGCCGCAAGGCGGCAAATTGCTGCGCAACTTCACGCACCACGTGTGCGGTTGCCACGGCGATTGGACGATGGCGGCGTTCCGCGCCCAGGCGATCGACCGCATCCGCGCCCAGGTGAAAGGCGGACGCGTGGTCTGCGGCCTCTCCGGCGGCGTCGATTCCGCGGTCGCCGCCGCGCTGTTGCACGAGGCGATCGGCGACGGTTTGACCTGCATCTTTGTCGATACCGGGCTGTTGCGCCTCGGCGAAGCCGAGCAGGTCGTGCGGCTGTTCCGCGGCCATTACAACATCCCGCTGATCCACCGCGACGCGAGCGCGCTGTTCCTGCAAAAGCTCGCCGGAATCACCGATCCCGAGCAGAAGCGCAAGGCGATCGGCGCCACCTTTATCGATGTGTTCGACGAGGAGGCGCACCGGATCGGTGGTGTCGAATTCCTGGCGCAAGGCCGCTGCGCGAACTCTTCAAGGACGAGGTGCGCGCCCTCGGCCGCGAGCTCGGCCTGCCCGAGGATTTTGTGGACCGCCACCCGTTCCCCGGCCCGGGCCTCGCGATCCGCATCCCCGGCGAGGTGACAAGCGACAAGCTCGACATCCTGCGCAAGGCCGATGCGGTATTTCTCGAGGAGATCCGCAACGCCGGCCTCTACGACGCGATCTGGCAGGCCTTCGCGGTGTTGTTGCCGGTGAAGACGGTCGGCGTCATGGGCGATGCGCGGTCCTACGACTTCGCCTGCGCGTTGCGCGCCGTCACCTCGACCGACGGCATGACCGCCGACTATTACCCGTTCCCGCACGAGATCCTCGGCCGCGCCGCGACCCGCATCATCAACGAGGTGCGCGGCATTAACCGCGTCGTCTACGACATCACCTCCAAACCCCCCGGCACGATCGAGTGGGAGTGAGGGGAATAAATGGCAGAACAATAATTTTCGCGCCATTTCTCCTCATCGTCGAAGTTTGTCACGAGTGTCTTTCAAATCAGACC
>VAZR01000344.1 GCA_005888515.1 Alphaproteobacteria bacterium
GATGACCAGCGGGGCGCGCTCGACTACTGGGATTTCTGTTATGTGGCCTTTGCGATCGGGACGACGGCCGGAGTGACTGATGTGCGGCTGATGAACCGGCATTGGCGGCGCATGGTGCTGGCGCACGGCCTGGTGTCGTTCCTGTTCAACGCCGCGATATTGGGGCTGTCGATCAACCTGCTCGCCGGGTTTTTCTGAGCGTTGTAAGAAAGAAAACAACCGCTCACCGCAGAGGGCGCGGAGGATGCGCGGTGTACGCGGAGGAAAAACTCGGCGTCCTCTGCGTTACCTCTGCGTACTCTGCGGTAAAGCGTTCTTTCAGTGAGACATCAGGACCGGCACGGTCATGTGCCGGAAGATGCCGCGGCTGACGCCGCCAAGCACGAATTCGCGCATCCGCGAATGGCCGTAGGCGCCCATCACGATCAAATCTGCGCCGAGATCTGCGGCGCGCGACAAGAGCAGATCGCCGACCCCGATATCGCCGGAGGTTTCGGTCTCCGCCTTCGCGGCGATGCCGCGGCGTGTCAACGCTGCCGCGACCTGGGCGGCGGTGGCCGCCGGCGCTGCAACGCCGGGCGCTGGCGGGTCGATCTCGATCACCGTAACCGCCTCGGCATCGCCGAGCAGGAACATCGCATCGTGCAACGCGCGCGCCGCCTCGCGGCGGCCGTTCCACGCCACCAGCACGCGCCGGCCGACATCGGCGAAATCGCCGGCATACGGTACGACCAGCACCGGCCGGCCGCAGCTCAGCACGATCTCCTCCGGGCGCAGCCCAATCGCGCCGGTCAGCCCGGCTTCGGGGTTGGGCTGGCCGACCACAACGAGATCGTAGAGCGCCGCCTCGGCGACTGCGCTGCCGGTCTCGTCGGCCTCGCGGAAAATCCACTCGCCGGCGAGCTTGTCTTGGGTCAGCGCCCGGCGGAAGGCGGCACCGGCGGCGGCCGCCTCACGGCGCTGCGCCTCGAGATAGGCATCGACCAGCTGTTCCCAACCGGAGACATCGCCATAGGCGGCGGTCACCGGAAAACCGCTGGCGAACAGACCGGTCAGCCGGGCGCCGAAACGGGTCGCGAGCGCCGCGGCCGGCGCGATGCATTGCGGCACCACCGCCGCGTTCTCGATCACGATCAGGATGTCATGACATGCCATCGCGGGACTCCCTTGCCGGCCGCGCGTTGCGGCTGCCGCAGGCTTGCCCGCCCGGGGGCGGGTTACAGGTCGAGCGCGGCTTCGCGGCATACCAGGATCCGCCGCTTGGCGCGGACGCTGCAAAACAGCGGCGCCTCGCGCGGCGCGGTGCCGGCGCGCAACGCCATCGCGCGCGCCAGCATGAATTGGGTCACATCGCGGAACGGCGACAGCGGCTGACGCAGGACGGGATGCCAGCCGACATCCTCGAGCTCATCGCTCGAGGCGGGCTCGCCGACGACATCGCTCCCGTCGGCGAGAAAGAAACGCGTGTTGAAGCGGCGAAACACCGGGGTCGGAGTGATCGCGCGGCCGACATAAGTCAGGACGTCGATCGCGGCGAGGAGGCCCTGCCCGGCATAGGCGGCCTCGACCGGGGTCAGCGCGGCGGCGGGAGCGGCGATGCGTTTGCCGTGGCTGGGACGGCCAACCAAAACGCCGACCTCCTCCCAGGTCTCGCGCAAGGCCGCGCGGGCGCAGCGCAACAGGCGCGGCGGCAGATGCGCACCGCCGCTCTCGACGCGCCACGGTTTGTTGTCTTCGCGGTCGATCGCACCACCGGGGAAAACCCAGACACCAGGCATGAACTTGACGTGGCCGGGGCGGCGGCCGGCCAGCAGTTCGAGATCGCGCCCCTTGCCGCGCAACAGGATCAGCGAGGCGGCGTCGCGCGGCCGGACGATCGTCGGTTTGGCCGTGTGTCTTGCCCGGACCGCTTCGGTGATGTCGTTCATTTCGTCGAGGAGATTGCTTCCCCCCGGGACGGCGCGCAAGCGCCGACCGCCCGGGGGTCGCAATGACAACCGAAGGGGCCTCACCGGCGGTCCGGTCGGCAGCATGGCTGCGCAGAGAATGCCCCTCACCCCTGCCCTCTCCCCGCAGGCGGGCTTTGCACAAAATCGCCATCCCGGTATGCCGAACGTGGCTCCTCCCCCGCGAAGCGGGGGAGGTGGCGAGCGAAGCGAGCCGGAGGGGGCAGAACTGGCAGCTATTGTGTGCCGTGCAAGGCTCCCTCCAATTCCGCGTGCTTTTTTGTCCGGCCCATTACCCCCTCCACCATGCGCCGCATGGTCCCCCTCCCCCGCAAAGCGGGGGAGGAACCGGGGAGCTTTTATTTTGCAAAGTCCCGCAGGCGGGGAGAGGGTGCCGAGCCTGCAAAGCGAGGCGAGTGAGGGGCTGCTAGGCTTGCATGCCGGGTTCGGCGACGGCGGCGGACCACGGCGACATCACATCGCTGATGCCGTAATTGAGGCCGTCCTCGCCGCGCATGACCAGGTTCGGGCAGGCGAAGCGCTGCGGCCACACCGTGTGCTCGACCAGCGCGGCGCCGCGCCGGTTGCCGAGCCGGTCGCGAATCGCCTCGGCGAGACGCCGGTCGATCGCGATGGCGTTGTCGCCGCTGACGTCGATGCGGGGATGGTGCGCCGCCTCCTCGGGGGTCATCGCGAAATCGATCACGAAGCTCGCCAGC
>VAZR01000087.1 GCA_005888515.1 Alphaproteobacteria bacterium
AGATGATCCGGCTGGTCTCGATGCCGCATGACGCCGAGACGATGACGCGCGGCTTGGCGTCGTCGATCCGGGTCGCCAGCTCATGCGCCGCGAAGCCGCCGAACACGACCGAATGGATCGCGCCGATGCGGGCGCAGGCCAGCATTGCGATCGCCGCCTCCGGCACCATCGGCATGTAGATCAGCACACGGTCGCCGGTCCTGACGCCGAGCTCCCCGAGCCCGCCGGCGAAGCGCGCCACCCGGTCACGCATTTCGCGATAGGTGAAGCGCGCGATCTGGCCGGTGACCGGGCTGTCCCAGATCAGCGCGATCCGGTCGCCCCGCCCGGCCGCGACATGGCGGTCGAGCGCATTCCAGCAGGTGTTGAGCCGCGCGCCTGCGAACCAGCGGTAGAAGGGCGGCCGGCTGTCGTCGAGCACCCGGTCCCAGCGCTTCTCCCAATCGATCGCCTCGGCGGCCTCCGCCCAGAACGCCTCGGGCTCGACCAGCGAGCGGCGATAGGTCTCGGCATAGCCGGTCATCGATTTCCTCCCGGTATTGCAGCGATTCTCCGCCAACCCCGCGCCCTTGCCAAGCGGCTCGACAGCCTGCGGGAGGATCGGCCAAAGTGATCGGCAAGCAAGGGCTGGGGAGGCGGCAATGGAACGGACAGCGGAGTGCCATTGCGGATCACTCAAGGTGATCGCCACGGGCGAGCCGGAGCGGGTCTATCTCTGCCATTGCCAGGCCTGCCGGCGGCGCACCGGCACAGCGTTTCATTTCGGGGCGACTTACCGGAAAGAGCAGGTGAGGCTCGAAGGTGAGCGCAAGATTTACGAACGCGGCGCCGACAGCGGCAATAGCATCCGCTTTTATTTCTGCCCGAATTGCGGCAGCAACCTGTATTGGGAGGGCGACCGCAACCCGGCGGTCTGCGGCGTCGCCGTGGGCGCTTTCGACGTCATGGCGTTTCCGCCGCCGAGCGATTCGATTTGGGAGGAGTCGATGCATCCCTGGCTCGGCCTGCTGCCGGAAACGATACACTACCGGCAGGGCCGCCCGCCGGGCGCGTGATGAGACAAGCGACGATGACCGAGCAGAGCACCAGCCCCTACGAGACCGGTCTCGATAAGAACGCGGCGAACTATGTGCCGTTGTCGCCGATCGGTTTTCTGCTGCGCTCGGCTGCGGTCTACCCGAACCGTATCTCCGTCATCCACGGTCGGCAGCGCTATACCTGGCGCGAGACGCTCGAACGCTGCCGCCGGCTCGCCTCGGCGCTGGCCAGGCGCGGCGTGCGCCCCGGCGACACGGTCGCGGTCATGGCGCCGAATGTGCCGGCGATCTTCGAGGCGCATTTCGGCGTGCCAATGGCCGGCGCGGTGCTGAACGCGCTGAACATCCGGCTCGACGCCGACACGATCGCCTTCATCCTGAAGCACGGCGAGGCCAAGGTGCTGATCACCGACACCGAGTTCGCGCCGGTGATCGAACGCGCGCTGGCGCAGCTCGACAACAAGCCGCTGGTCATCGACATCGCCGATTCCGAAGGGCCTCACGGAGCGGACGGCGGGGAGCGGCTCGGCGAATTGGATTAC
>VAZR01000088.1 GCA_005888515.1 Alphaproteobacteria bacterium
CGTCACCCATCTGTGCGGCGCGCCTGTTGTCATGAACATGCTGCTGAATGCCCGCAACCAGCCGTTGCCGCGGCCGGTCGCCATGATGACCGCCGGCGCGGCACCGCCGGCCGCGGTGATCGGCGGCATGGAGGCTCTCGGGTTTCAGATCACCCATGTCTACGGGCTGACCGAGGTCTACGGTCCCGCCGTGGTGTGCGCCTGGCACAACGAATGGGATGAATTGCCGGACGACGAGCGGGCGCGGCTCAAAGCCCGCCAGGGCGTCACCTACCCGGTGCTGGAAGGTCTTATGGTGGCCGACCCGGACACGCTTGCCCCGGTGCCGGCGGACGGGGCGGCGATGGGCGAGATCTTCATGCGCGGCAACATCGTCATGAAGGGCTATCTGAAAAACCCGGCCGCGACCGAGGAGGCGTTCGCCGGCGGCTGGTTCCATTCCGGCGATCTCGCGGTCATGCACCCCGACGGCTATATCGAGATCAAGGACCGCTCGAAGGACATCATCATCTCGGGCGGCGAGAACATCTCGACGATCGAGGTCGAGGATGTCCTGTACCGGCACCCGGCGGTGCTCGAAGCCGCTGTCGTGGCGAAGCCGGACCCGAATTGGGGCGAGACCCCCTGCGCCTTCGTCACGCTGAAAGACGGCGCCGCGGCCGAGCCCGGCGAGATCATCGCCTTCTGCCGCGAGCGCATGGCCCGGTTCAAGGCGCCGCGCCACGTCGTTTTCGGCCCACTGCCGAAAACCTCGACGGGCAAGATCCAGAAATTCGTGTTGCGAGAAAGAGCAAAAAACACATGATAACGAAGCCAAGGGCGGCTCGGAAAGTGTCCTACATCGTCATCCCGGCGCAGGGCCGGGATCCACGGGTCAACCGCTCGTGCTCCTGAGAAGTGGGTCCCGGCTTTCGCCGGGACGACGGATTAGGTAACCAGCGCCCGTTCTCGACGAGCGCTCCCTCTCCCCGCCTGCGGGGAGAGGGTCGGGGTGAGGGGGCAAACGATATGCGTGTGTGCTTGCGATCAGCGTTTCCGCAACAAAAAAGCCGGGGAGGATGCCCTCTCCGGCTTTTTTGATGCGGTAACCGCGACGCAGCTACTGTCTCTCCAATTGGAAGATTTCGTCCTTGATGCGGAGCTTCTGACGCTTCAGATCGTGGATCGTCTCCTGGTTGGGTAGGGGACGATGGTTTTCTTCATCGATGGCGCGTTCGAGCGAAGCATGCTTTTCTCTGAGCGCCTCGATGCGATCATGCAGCGACATGCAGTGTCCTCCTGCTAGGCGGTCATAATGGCCGATGTTAACGCCGGATCGCCCGGCCGGCCAGAGGCTCCAGTCCTCTCTTCGAGATAGGGCGGATTGCCGCGATTTACAGGGTTGTTACGCGGGGGATCAGGCAGGGAATCGGAATGCTCCAGAACGGGAGATCGGCCCCTTCGTCACCGCGTCTGATCGTCGGAATCAGCGGCGCCTCGGGCGTTGTCTACGGGGCTCGCCTCCTGGAATTGCTGCAGCCGCTCGCGGTCGAGACCCATCTCGTAATGAGCCGCTCGGCCGAGGTGACCATGGCCCTCGAAACCGCGCTGAAACCGGCCGATTTGCGCGCCCGTGCCGATGTCGTGCACGCGATCGGCGATCTCGCGGCGCCGATCTCGTCGGGCTCGTTTCCAACGATCGGCATGGTAGTGGCGCCGTGCTCGATCCGCAGCATGGCCGAGATCGCCACCGGCGTGACGACCACCCTGCTGACGCGCGCCGCCGACGTCACGCTGAAGGAGCGCCGCCGGCTGGTGCTGCTGGTGCGGGAGACCCCGCTCCATACCGGCCATCTGCGGACGATGACCGCGCTGTCCGAGATGGGCGCGGTGATCGCGCCGCCGGTGCCGGCCTTCTACGCCAAGCCGCAGACAATCGACGAGATGATCGACCAGACCCTGGGGCGGATCCTCGATCTGTTTGGGATCGACACTGGAACCGTACGGCGATGGGGCGAGCCGCCCGAAGAGGGGACGCGGCCGTTGCGTGCGAAGCCGCGCCGCGCGTGACCCTCAGCCGCGCGTGAGGAAATCGCGGAGTGCTCGGCGGAGCACGGCCGCTTCGGCTGATTGCGCCGTGGCGCCGAGGTAAAGCGCGAGATTGGCCGCGGCCGCGGCGGCTCGATCCTCGGCGGCACCCGGTGCGGCGATCGTCGCGGCCACCCGGGATTGCGCTCGCCGTTCGGCCGCCAGCTCGAGCCCGCCGATCCTGCGGCGCAATGCCTGAAGGTCGGGATCGCTGTTGTCTTTCAGGCCGCGGCGCAGCTTCCGGAGCGGTTCGATAACGTCGCGGCGGAGCGGCGCGATCGCCGCCTCGGCGGCAGTCAATTCGCCCTGGTCAAGGCGATGCCCGTGCACCACGCCGCGCCACAATGCGAATAGGATGAGATTGACGTCGTTTCCGGCGCGGTCCTGCAGCGCGATCAGCGCTTCGGCGACCCCGGGACGGGCATAGAGTGCGAGCGAAAACCGCCAGAAAGCGTTGGCGTAAACCTCTGGTTTACCATGCTTTTGTTGCCGCATTGTTCTTCGCCCGATGAACTCGCCGCAAATCGTGCTATATGCAGGCTTTACGGTACATGCGGTACAATTCGCGCAGCGATGATGCGCCAGGATGATGCGCCGGGCCGGGCGCCTTTGCGATGGATCTCGACGTCGAAGCCCTAAAGGCGAAACTCGCCGCTTTGAGAACCGAGCACCGCGATCTCGATGATGTGATCGCGCGGGTTGCCGAGCGCGGCCCGTTCGACCAGCTGCAGCTGCAACGCTTGAAAAAGCGCAAGCTGATGCTGAAAGACCAGATCTCCAAGATCGAAAGCGAATTGCTGCCGGATATCATCGCTTGACGAGCCGGCCGATGACGGGCAGGTGCTTGCCGGTACCGCGCCGCGTATCCCTTTCACCACGACAAGGAGCGATATGAGCGAGGCTGGTTGCGCGATCGGCATCATCATGGGCAGCCAATCCGATTGGGAGACGATGCAGCACGTCGCGCATACGCTCGATCGGCTCGGTATCTCATATGAGAAACGCATCGTCTCGGCTCACCGCACACCGGAGCGGCTCTATAAATACGCCAAAGGCGCTCAGGGGCGCGGCCTCAAGCTGATCATCGCCGGGGCCGGCGGCGCCGCCCATCTGCCCGGCATGACCGCCGCGTTGACGCACTTGCCGGTGCTCGGCGTGCCGGTCCAGAGTCGCGCATTGCAGGGCGTCGACAGTCTGTTGTCGATCGTGCAGATGCCGGCGGGCGTGCCGGTCGCGACGTTTGCGATCGGCCAAGCCGGCGCGGTGAATGCGGCATTGTTCGCAGCCGGGATTCTCGCGCTTGCCGACCCAGCCATCGCCGCCGCGCTCGATACGTGGCGGCGGGCTCAGACCGACGCCGTGGCGGATACTCCGGATTCGCGCTGATGCTGCTGCCGGGCGGCACGATCGGCATCCTCGGCGGCGGACAGCTCGGGCGCATGACGGCGATGGCCGCCGCGCGTCTCGGCTACCGCACGCATGTCTTCGCCGCCGAGCACGACGCGCCGGCGGCGCAGGTCGCCAGCGCGGCAACGATCGCGCCGTTCGGTGACGCCGCCGCGATCGCGCGGTTTGCCGCCGCGGTCGATGTCGCGACCTTCGAATTCGAGAACATCCCGGGAGCGGCGGTGCGCCGGGTCGCCGCCAAGCGGCCGGTCTCGCCGCGTCCCGAGATCCTCGAAATCACCCAGGACCGGCTGCGCGAGAAGAATTTTCTGCGCGAGATCGGCGTCGCCACCACGGATTACCACGAGATTACGGACCCCGACGCACTGGCCGAAGCGGCGCGCAAGCTTGGGGTCCCTGCTGTACTGAAGACCGTGCGCCTCGGTTATGACGGCAAGGGACAGGTGCTGATCACGGCGGATACAAGGCCGGATGGAGCATGGCGTCAGATGGGCGGCACGCTCGGCATTCTCGAAGGTTTCGTCGATTTCCGTTGCGAGATTTCGGTGGTCCTCGCCCGTGGGGCCGACGGCGCTGTTGCGGTTTATCCACCGGTCGAGAACCGCCACGTCAACCACATCCTCGACACAACGATCGCGCCGGCCCGCCTCCCGGCCGAAATCCTGGCCGAGGCCGAGGCGGTCGCGCGGCAAATCGCCGAAAGACTCGATCTGGTCGGCGTACTCGCGGTCGAGATGTTCGTGACCAAATCGGGCGCGCTGCTCGTCAACGAGCTGGCGCCGCGGCCGCACAATTCCGGCCATTGGACGATCGACGCCTGCATGACGAGCCAGTTCGAGCAGCTGGTGCGAGCGATCTGCGGTCTGCCACTGGGCTCGACCGAGCGCCATGCCGATGCGGTCATGAACAATCTGATCGGGCGTGACGTCGAGCGCTGGCGCGAGGCGCTCGACGACCCGCAAGCCAAGCTTCACCTCTACGGCAAGAATCGGGTTCGGCCGGGCCGCAAGATGGGCCACATCACCCGGCTCCTGCCGCGTAGCTGAGCTTAGATCAGCGGGTCGGGCGCAGCAGCCGGAACGGGTTCGGCAACCGCTCGACGGCGGCTTCGAAGCGCTGGCGCAATTCGGTCAGCCGATGCAGATCGGCGAGGCGACGCTCGACGAAAGCGTCGGTCTCGATGCAGCCCGGCGAGCGGTCGTCGAACCAGAACAGCATCGCAGCGGCATAGATCGCTGCCAGGCTCGCGCGCTTGGTATAGAAGCTGAAATCGGTCGCGGTATCGCCGACCGCATACCAGGTGCCGTCGACGGTTTCGTACAGCAAACGCAGTCCGAGCGCGGCATTCTGCGGCAGGGCCAGGATCGTCATGCCGCGCCGCACCGGCTCGCGCCACGGCAACAGCAATTCGAAGCGCAACCGCAGCGCCAGCGCGATTCGCCGCGACAGGCTGACCGGCTCGATCGGCGTCGTTTCCAACCGGTCCAGCATCTGCCGGTCGGCCCAGCGGCTGAACGCCGCGACCATATCGGGCGCACCGCGGGGGAACAGCGCCATCGCCTCGCCGGTCGGGATCCCGATGCGATCTGCCGCCAAACGCAACGCATGCTGCGACCACTCGTCGAACGCGACATCCGGCAGCATCGCCATGATCAGCCGGTCGCGCTCGCTATCGGCGAGAGGACTCCTCATTCCCGATCACCCTCGGCCAGCACTGCGGCGACATCGATTGGGTAACGCTGCAATTCCTCGGTGAACACCAGGAGGCGATGGTTGGTCATGCGCTGCGGGTAGAGGATGCCGTCGAGATGGTCGCATTCATGCTGCACGACGCGGGCATGAAACCCGGCGACCTCGCGATCGATCGGATTGCCGTCGAGGTCTACACCGTGATAACGCACCCGCAGATGACGCGGCACCACGCCGCGCAATCCGGGGACCGATAGGCATCCCTCCCAACCGTAGGCCCGCTCACTGCCGACCGGTTCGATTATCGGGTTGATCAGCACGGTCAGCTCTTGCTCGCTGTCACCCGGCAGATCGGTAATCCGCTCGCCATGGACCTGAAACACGACGATCCGATAGGGGGCGTGCACCTGCGGCGCGGCGATGCCGGTGCCGCCGGCATCCTCCATCGTCTCGACCATGTCCTCGACGAGCTGGCGCAGCCAGGGGGCCTTCGGGTCTTCGATCTCGGCGGCGCGGGCGCGCAGCACCGGGTGCCCCATGCGGGCAATCTTCAACAGAGCCATGGCGTCAATATGTGATCGCCGAGGCATCGGGTAAAGCCACGGAATTCCAAGCGTTTCGCCCGGTATGCTTCACAGAGGCCGGTTCCGGTGTTAGCTTTTTGACAGGAAAGCCGTCTCCGCGGCGCCCGGTATTGTGCTGATTGATGGAGAGAAGCACCCGTGCAAGTCCTCGTTCGCGACAACAACGTCGACCAGGCTCTGCGAGCCCTGAAAAAGAAGATGCAGCGCGAAGGGGTATTCCGGGAAATGAAGCTCAGGCGCAATTACGAGAAGCCCTCGGAACGGCGCGCCCGTGAAAAGGCCGAGGCGGTGCGCCGCTATCGCAAGCTGCTGCGCAAACGCATGGAGCGCGAGGGGTATTAGGCTCCCTTCGTAGGATGGGCTGAGCGCAGCGAAGCCCGTCTTGGAATTCCGGCTGACAGCTAACTCTCTAGGGCTCCGCCGCGAACGCGGCGGTTTTGCGTTCCTATGCAGCATCGAACTGGGCTAAGAGCAGCTATGGTCGCCTATGATGAAGAGAAACTAAAGAAGATGGCCGTGGCGCAGCGCTGGCAGCTATACCGAAATGCGCGCATCGCATTGACAAGTGGCGGACAGAAAGGCTTCCAAGCGAAAGAAATTATCGAGCTTATCGAGTCATCCGGCCTGCCGTTTTATGAGGGCGGTGGTCTCACCGAAGACGATCCCATTTACCGTCGGATGGTTGACATTGTGCATTCCGCCGAAGGTAAACGGGCTGCCCTAGCCTCAGTAGAGGCAGGCTGGCCGGCGCTCTGCGGGGTTGACCAATTGCTGAGGGAAGCACTCGGCGCGCACTACGGAAAGCATGACCTCGGTACGGCGACCGCCGGGGATCTTGTTGCCAAACTCATGCGCAGTCTCGGGTATGAGGAAGCAGGGAACGGCACGTGTCCACCGGATTGCGTCGCACGCACGGGCATCAAATGGCGTCCCAAAAACCGGCGCGCTACTCCAGCGCCTTGACGATCTCTTCGCACATCTTCTTGGCGTCGCCGAACAGCATCATCGTGTTGTCGCGGTAGAACAGCTCGTTCTCCACGCCGGCATAGCCCGAGGCCATCGAGCGCTTGACGAACAGCACGGTCTTGGCGCGCTCGACATCGAGGATCGGCATACCGTATATCGGCGAGGTCGGATCGGTTTTCGCCGCCGGATTGGTTACGTCATTGGCGCCGATGACAAAGGCGACATCGGTCGAGGCGAAATCGCGGTTGATCTCGTCGAGCTCGAACACCTCGTCATACGATACATGGGCTTCGGCCAACAGCACGTTCATATGGCCCGGCATGCGGCCCGCCACCGGATGGATCGCGTAGCGCACCGATACGCCTTCCTTTTTCAGAATATCGGCCATCTCGCGCAACGCGTGCTGCGCCTGCGCCACCGCCATCCCATAGCCCGGCACGATGATCACCGAGCCGGCATTCTTCAGGATGAACGCCGCGTCCTCGGCGCTGCCCGATTTGACCAGCCGGTCCGCTCCCCCAGCCGCTGCAGGCGCGGCGCCGCCCTCGGTCCCAAAACCGCCCAGGATCACGTTGAAGATCGAGCGGTTCATGCCCTTGCACATGATGTAGCTGAGGATCGCGCCCGATGAGCCGACCAGCGCGCCGGTGATGATCAAGAGCGTATTCGACAGCGTGAAGCCGATGCCGCAGGCCGCCCATCCCGAATAGGAGTTCAGCATCGAGATGACGACCGGCATGTCGGCGCCGCCGATCGGCACGATCAGCAAAAACCCAAAGGCGAGCGACAGCAGCACAAGAAGCAGGAACAGACCGCCCGACTCGGTCAGCACGAACAGCACAATGAGCACGATCAGCAGGACGCCGAGCGCGAGGTTGAGCAGGTGCTGGCCCGGGAAGATGAGCGGCCGCCCCGACACGAGCCCCTGCAATTTGGCAAAGGCGACAACCGAGCCCGTAAACGTGATTGCGCCGATCGTCAGCCCGATCGCCATCTCGACGAGGCTGGCCCGCTCGATCGCGCCGCGCACGCCGATGCCGTAGGCTTCGGGCTCGCCGAACGCGGCGGTGGCGACGCAGACCGCGGCAAGACCGACAAGGCTGTGAAAGGCAGCGACCAGCTGCGGCAGCGCCGTCATCTGGATCTGGCGCGCGATGTAGGCGCCGACCGCGCCGCCGATCACGATGCCGAGAAGGATCAGCCAGTAGCTGACGATTTGCGGCATCGCCAGCGTCGTCAGGATCGCGATCGCCATCCCGACAATGCCGAAAATGTTGCCGCCGCGCGCCGTCTCCGGCGACGACAGGCCCCGGAGCGCCATGATGAAGCAGATCGAGGCGACCAGATAAAGGAGCGCCGAGACGCTTTCGGTCATGGTGGTCCTCTGGCGCCGCGCTATTTCTTGCGCTGGAACATCTGCAGCATCCGCTGCGTGACAATGAAGCCGCCGAAGATGTTGACGGCGGCCAAGGTCACGGCGACGAAGCCCATGATTTTGGCGAAGCTCATCCCGGCCGGACCGGCGGCGATCAGCGCACCGACGATAATGACGCTGGAAATTGCGTTGGTGACGCTCATCAGTGGCGAGTGCAAGGCCGGCGTCACCCGCCACACGACGTAGTAGCCGACAAAGACAGCGAGCGCGAACACCGTCAGCTCGAAGACGAACGGCGTCCCAGCATGCGACGCCGGGTGCGCCGATAGTGTCAGCTGTTGCGCCAGGTTGTCGAGATTGCGGGCGAGCGCCCCGGCATCGCCGGCGAGCTCGCCAGCGCGTTGGGCGAGCGATGCGGGATCGGCCATATCCTCTCCGTCAGCCGGTCGGTTCCGCAGCGGCTGGCACGGTGACAGGTTCCGGCGCCAGCGCCAGCGCCGGGT
>VAZR01000325.1 GCA_005888515.1 Alphaproteobacteria bacterium
AGAATTGCACGACGCATCCTATCCGTCCTCCTGCGAGCCTTCGTTGGAGCCGGTCTCCCGATGGCCGGTTTAAGGTATGGTTGCGGGACATCGCGCGCAACCGTGGCGCGCGTTAGGACCGGAGAGTTCGCATGGCGAAAGACAGCGAAGCCGATCTGTTGACCCGCGCCCGACAGTACAGCTTCCGCGCCCGCATGGATAAGTGCGAGATTGCCGGACCGGTATTCGTGTCGGGCCAGGGCTCGGAGGTCGAGGATGTCACCGGCAAGCGCTGGCTGGATTTCAACTCCGGCCAGATGTGTGCCGCGCTCGGCCACAATCATCCGACAGTCACGGCTGCGATCAAACAAGCCTGCGATACGCTGATCCACGCCCACAGCAGCTATTTCAACGTGCAGGAGATCCGCCTCGCCGAACGGCTTGCCGGGGTGATGCCGGCGGGGCTGCAGAAAAGCCTTTTTCTGCAATCCGGTTCCGACGCCAACGAGGCGGCGGTGATGATCGCGCGGCGATACACCGGCGGGTATGAGGTGGCGAGCCCGCATGTCAGCTTTCATGGGATGTCGGACACGGCACGCTCGCTGACTTTTGCCGGTTGGCATGGAGGGCACGGCCCCTTGCCGGCCGGCAGCTACGCGATGGTCGCGCCCTATTGCTACCGCTGCCCGCTTCGCCAGACGTTTCCGGCCTGCAACTTCGCGTGTCTCGATACCAGCTTCGAATTGATCGATGCGCAATCGACCGGCCGACCCGCGGCGGTTATGACCGAGCCGCTATTCAGCGCCGGCGGCGTCATCGAGCCGCCGCCCGGCTGGCTGAAGCGGCTCCAGGAGCTGTGCCGCGAGCGCGGCATGCTCTTGATCCTCGACGAGGAGCAGACCGGGCTCGGCAAGCTTGGGACGATGTTCGCCTGCGATGCCGAGGGCGTCGTTCCCGACATGATCACGGTCGCCAAGCATTTCGGCGGCGGGATCAGCATCAGCGCCGTCACGACGACCGCCGCGATCGAGGAGAAGGTCGTCGCGAGCGGCTTCATCAATACACATTCGCATTCGAACGACCCGCTCGCCTGTGCCGCCGGCATCGCCAGCCTTGACGTTATCGAGGGCGAGGACATGCCGGCCAAGGCGCGCGCAATCGGCGCCCGCTTCAAGGGCCATCTCGACGCGCTGGCACAACGCTATGAGGCGATCGGCGATGTCCGCGGGCGTGGTTTGTTGCTCGGCATCGAGTTGGTCGAGGATCGTCACAGTCGCAAGCCCGCCCATGCCCTGGGCCAGGCGGTGTCCCGTTACTGCTTCGAACGCGGCCTGATTTTCAGCCAGCGTCGCCAGGGTAGCGTGTTGCGCTTCGTACCGCCGATGAGCACGACAGATGAACAGCTCGATCGCGCCGCGCAACTTCTCGATGACGCATTCCGGACGACGCTTGCGAATCAGTGCGGCAAGCCGAAAGCATAGAGCCTGCCGTCGGCGCCGACAAAGAGCCGGTCGTCTGCGGCAATCAGCGTCTGGAAATGCCTGAGCCCTGCGAGCGGCGGGCTGGCGAACAGCTTCTCGCCGGTGTCGCCGCGGAAGCCATGCAGACGGTTGTCGCCTTCGGCGCCGAGCATCCAGACGATCGGGTTGGCGTTGCCGTCGGTGGTCGTGACGATCGGCGAACCGGCGCCGGACACCACGCCGCACCAGGCAGTCTGAAGCGCCAGCCTTGGGGCGGCGGCGATCCGTAGCACGGTCAGATCGCCGCTCTGACCGGCCGGACAATGCGCGCCGCGTCCCTGAAACGCGACGAGCATCGCGCCGGCGGCGGGATACACGGCAGGTGCCGTCCGGATCGGACCGGCCGTGACCCGCTCGGTCACAAGACTGCCGCCGAAACCGCCGAGATTGTATCGGTCGAGCAGATAGGCTTTTTCGTCCTTGCCGAGCGCCAGCACGACCGGTTGGCCGCCCGGCAGATCGAAGGGCAGCGGGTTCGTACCGCCGAGATCGGCGTCGCGCGAATCGAGCGCGCGCCAATCCGTCGCCGCAAAAAAATCGTGGTTGCGCTCGGCATGGCGCAGATCGGGGTTGAGCCGGAATACCGCTTCGCCATCCGCCCAGTCGCGCGCGCCGAGCGTGTTGCCGGTCGCGACATAGAGCGCCTGGCCATCGCTGGCGATGCCACCGGGCGCCCAGATGCCGCCGCCGCGGCCGCGCGTCCGCCAGGCGAAGACGTGTCGTTGGTCGTCCAGCTTCACGCCGACGACCCAGCCATGATAATCGCCGCAATCGCCGTAGAACCCGCCATAGGGAACGTAGAGCGCGCCGTCGAGGAGCAGCAGAGCGCCGCGCTGGTTCTGCACCCGCGAGTCAAAATCCTGTCCGGCGGCGTGCAGCGCCTCGCCAACATCGATCGGCCAGCCGGGCAGCACCGCGCCGTCGACCGGCGTGCCAGTGATGCCGAGCGGGTCGATATTGCCGCAATCAAACGCCGACAGCGACGCCGGCCGGCCGAGCGCGCGAGTCCATGCGGTTTTGCCCGTCGCGGCATCGATCGCGGTGACGATGTTGCTTTCGCTGGCAATGATCAGCAGGCCCGCCGCGGCGCCCGGTGGACGCCAATAGAGCGGCTGTGAATAGAGGTGTCCGTCGAAGCGCGGCGCAAAGCCGGGATCGAGCTGCAGCGCGCGGGCATGGTCCCAGGTGAATTCCGGCATCGCGTAATTGCCGCCGCGGTCGCTGCGCGCATGATAGGTCAGCACCGATTGCGCCGTGGCGGGCAGGGCGAGGGCGAGCAACACCAGCGCGAAGGCAACCGCCTGCCATCGCCTCACTCGACCTCCACTCGCAATCGGCATCGCGCCTTCCTTGTGCTAGAAGCGCCCGGCGAACGCCGTGCGGACGCATGGGTTCAGGCAATCGCAGGGGATCAGCATAAGGCCGTTCGGCGAATTTCCCGCGGCTCGACGAAAAGCGATCCGCTTCGTGCTGCTCGACATCGACGACACGCTGACGACCGGCGGCCGCCTGACTGCAGCCGCCTATGGTGCGCTCGAAGATCTGTCGCGACGCGGCTTGCGCGTGATCCCGGTCACGGGCCGCCCGGCGGGGTGGTGCGATCTGATCGCCCGCTTCTGGCCGATCGATGCGGTGGTCGGTGAGAACGGTGCCTTCTACTTCCGCTATGACCGCCAGGCGCGCGTGATAACGCGCCAGTTCTGGCTGTCGGTCGAAGAGCGCGAGAAGGCACGCCGGCGGCTCGACCGCCTCGCGGCAGAGATCCTGGACGCGGTACCGGGCGCTCGGATCGCCGCCGACCAGCCCTACCGCGTCGCCGATCTGGCGATCGATTACGCCGAGGACACCGGCCCGCTGCCATCGGCCGACGTGGATCGCATCGTCGCGCTGATGCACGCCGCCGGCGCGTCGGCGAAGATCAGCTCGATCCACGTCAATGGCTGGTTCGGCGATTGGGACAAGCTGGCGATGACCCGCCGACTGTTCCGCGAGGCCTACGGCGTTGATCTCGATCACCAGCGCGAGATGGTCGCCTTTATCGGCGACTCCCCGAATGACGAGCCGATGTTTGCCTATTTTCCGCTCAGCGTCGGGGTCGCCAATATCCGGCGCTATCTGCCGCGCCTGAACTCGCCGCCGGCCTACGTCACCGAAGGCGCGGCCGGCGGCGGCTTTGTCGAATTCGCCGAGGTGCTGCTGTCGTGAGCGAGCATTACGATCTGCTGGTGGTCGGCGGCGGCATCAACGGCGTGGCGATCGCGCGCGATGCCGCCGGACGCGGTCTCCGGGTGCTGCTGTGCGAGAAGGGCGATCTCGCCGGCGCAACCTCCTCGGCCTCGAGCAAGCTGGTGCATGGCGGGCTGCGGTACCTCGAGCATGGCGATTTCCGGTTGGTGCGCGAGTCGCTGGCCGAACGCGAGGTGCTGCTGCGGATGGCGCCGCATCTGGTACGGCCGATGTCTTTCGTGTTGCCCCAGGGGCTGGGATCGCGGCCTCGCTGGATGGTACGCGCCGGGCTGTTTCTGTACGACCGGCTCGGCGGTGCGCGCAGCCTGCCCGGTGCACGCGCGCTCGATCTGCGGCACGA
>VAZR01000326.1 GCA_005888515.1 Alphaproteobacteria bacterium
AAAAGAGTACACGTGTTCGACCCTGATCTTATCCCCGAGCAGTTGATGGTCGAATACGAGGCCGCAGACGACCTCCCCAAAATGGAAATCGCGCTAGAGCAACTGCCGGCGGACTGGATACGCAGAGAGGCGCACACGCAACGGCTCGGTGATTCTTGGCTGGAACAGCGCTCCGAGCCGCTTTTGATCGTGCCATCCGCAGTCGTGCCGATTGTCTCAGCGCCGGATCGCAACCTACTGATCAACCATCGACATCCCGATGCCGCACGCATTCGGATCTCGGGCACCATGCCGTTCACCATGGATCCCCGCCTGTTCCGGCAATGACCACGTTTCTGCTGCGCCGGATTGCGCTAATCGTCCCGACATTGTTTTTCGTGTCGGTGTTGATCTTCGGGTTGCAGCAGCTGTTGCCGGGCGATCCGGCGATGGCGCTGGCCGGCGAGGACCGCGACCCGGCGGTTATCGCCTTTCTGCGCCAGAAATATCATCTCGATCAGCCGCTGCCGGTCCGCTACGCGCTGTGGATCGAGGGCGTCGTGCACGGTAATCTCGGCGAGTCGATCCGCATCAAGCGCCCGGTCTTCGACCTGATCGCCGAGAAATTGCCGGTCACCGGCGAATTGGCGCTGATAGCGCTGCTGATCTCTCTGTCGATCGGCATCCCGGCCGGGATCATCGCCGCTGTCAAGAATGGCACCGCGGTCGATTACGGGACGACAATGGCGGCGCTGTGGGGTCTGTCGATCCCGAATTTCTGGCTCGGCATCCTGTTGATCCTGCTGTTTTCGGTTGAGCTCGGCCTGTTGCCGGCGTCGGGCTTCGTCAGCCCCGGCGAGAGCCTCAGGCAGAACCTGCTGACCCTGATCATGCCGGCTTTTGTGCTCGGCAATGCCTTTGCGGCGGGGATGATGCGCCACACGCGCAGCGCGATGCTGCAGGTGCTCGGCATGGACTATATCCGGGCCGCGCGCGCCAAGGGGCTCAGCGAAGTGAGCGTCGTATTGCGGCATGGTTTGCGCAACGCCTTGATCCCGGTGGTGACGTTGGCGGCGCTCGATTTCGGCGCGCTGCTGTCCGGCGCAGTATTGACCGAACAGGTGTTCACGATCCCGGGCTTCGGCAAGCTGATCGTCGATGCCGTGTTCAACCGCGCTTATGTCGTGCTGAACCCGCGGCTGCGGACATGACGGCGCAAATCCTCGAAGCACTGCGGGCCGGGGAAGCGCTCGGCGAGCCGCCGTGGCTGCGCGCCGTGCGCCGGCTGGTCAAGCGCCGCGCCGCGATGATCGGGCTTGGTGTCGTGGTGTTCTTCATCCTGATCGCCGCCGCAGCGCCGCTGGTTTCGCCATACGATCCGCTCGCCACGAGCTGGACGGCGGTACGCAAGGCGCCCTCGGCGGCGCATCTGTTCGGCACGGACGAGATCGGCCGCGACGTCCTCGCCCGCATCATCTGGGGCAGCCGCGCCTCGTTGCTGGCCGGGCTCGTCTCGGTCATGCTGGCGCTGGCGGTCGGGGTGCCGATCGGGCTGGTCAGCGGTTATGTCGGCGGCGCGCTCGACGCGCTCGTCATGCGGATCATCGATGCGATGCTGGCGATCCCGTTCCTGATCCTGGCGATCGCGCTGGCGGCATTTCTCGGCCCGAGCCTCAGCAATGCGATGATCGCGATCGGCATCACCCAGATGCCGATCTTCGCGCGGCTGACCCGCGGTCAGGTGCTGTCGGTCAAGCACGAGGACTACATCGAGGCGGCGCACGCGATCGGCAACCCGCAATACCGGGTCGTGCTGCGCCACATCTTCCCGAACATCGTGCCGCCCTTGCTGGTGCAGGCGACCTTGGCGACAGCCGCCGCGATCATCGCCGAGGCGAGCCTGTCGTTTCTCGGTCTCGGGCAGCAGCCGCCCGATCCGAGCTGGGGCAGCATGCTGAACACCGCCAAGAACTTCATGGCGCAGGCGCCGTGGATGGCGATCTGGCCGGGGCTGGCGATCTTCAGCCTGGTGTTGTCGCTGAACCTGTTCGGCGATGGGCTGCGCGACGCTCTCGACCCGCGGCGCGAGTGACCGGAGGGCTTCACCACAGAGGCACGGAGGGCACAGAGGAAAAGAAACGCTTAAACGCAGAGGACGCGAAGGGCACGCAGAGGACGCGAAGGCGCCCAGCTGCATCCGGATCATCGACTAGCGCTCCCGGCCTCTGGAACGAGGAAATTTCTTACCGAAAAAATGCCGTCGTCCCGGCGAAAGCCGGGACCCACTTTTCCGTCGCTCGTGCCTCTGCTGGGTGGATCCCGGCTTTCGCCGGGACGACCGTTTAGGTGGCTCCGCGGCGGCATCACCGCGGGAGGGTGGTCGAGCCCATCAGGAATTCGTCGATCGCGCGGGCACATTGCCGGCCTTCGCGGATCGCCCAGACGACCAAGGACTGGCCCCGCCGCATATCGCCGGCGGCGAAAACCTTCGCCACCGAACTCTGGTAATCGAGCGTGTTGGCGGCGACATTGCCGCGGGGGTCGAGCTTGATCCCGGCCTGCTCGATCATGCCGGCCTTGCGCGGCCCCAAAAATCCCATCGCCAGCAGGACCAGATCGGCCTTCAGCTCGAAGGTGCTCTCCGGCACTTCCTGCATCGCCCAGCGGCCGTCCGGCCCCTGCATCCATTCGACGCGGACGCATTCCAAGGCCTCGATATGGCCATTCTTGCCGAGCGCGCGCTTCGTCAGCACCGCCCAATCGCGCTCGCAGCCCTCCTCATGCGAGGAGGAGGTGCGCAATTTGAGCGGCCAATCCGGCCAGACGAGCGCCTTGTTTTCTTGGTCGGGCGGCTTTGGCAGGATTTCGAGCTGGGTGATCGATCGCGCGCCCTGACGGTTCGAGGTGCCGATGCAATCCGAGCCGGTGTCGCCGCCGCCGATCACGACGACATGCTTGCCCTTGGCGGTGATGGTACCCCCGGGCGCGGCAACCGGCTCCGGATCGCCGGCAACGCGCTTGTTCTGCTGCGGCAGAAAATCCATCGCGAAATGGATGCCGGCGAGATCGCGCCCATGCACTTCCAGATCGCGCGGCAATTCGGCCCCGCCGGTGAGCGCGAGCGCATCGTATTCCGCCAGGAGCTGATCGACGCTGATATCGGCACCCACCTCGACAGAGGTGCGGCACTCGACCCCTTCCGCCGACATCTGGTCGACGCGGCGGTCGATCAGATGCTTCTCCATCTTGAAATCGGGGATGCCGTAGCGCAGCAGCCCGCCGATCCGATCGGCTTTCTCGAACAGCGTCACCGCGTGCCCGGCGCGCGCCAATTGCTGGGCGCAGGCCATGCCGGCCGGCCCCGAGCCGACGACCGCGACCCGCTTGCCGGTGCGGCGCGCGGGTACCAGCGGCGCGATCCAGCCTTCCTGCCAGCCGCGGTCGACAATGGCGCATTCGATCGTCTTGATCGTCACCGGGTTGTCGTCGAGGTTCAGCGTGCAGGACGCCTCGCACGGCGCCGGGCAGATGCGGCCGGTGAATTCCGGGAAGTTGTTGGTCGAGTGCAAGGTCACCAGCGCCTGGCGCCACTGGTCGCGATAGACCAGATTGTTCCAGTCCGGGATCAGATTGTTGACCGGGCAGCCCTCGTGGCAGAACGGGATGCCGCAATCCATGCAGCGCGAGGCCTGGGCGCGCAATACCGGCTCCGGAAGGGGTTTGACGAACTCCTTCCAGCTCTTTTTGCGCGCCGCCGGCTTGTCATAGCCGCGATCGGCGCGCTCGACCTCGAGAAACCCGGTCGGCTTGCCCATGCTGTCCCTGAACGCCCGGCCCGGGGCCGGTCAACAATACTGACTTATATCGATAGTGCCTCACGACAACCCAACGATCAACGATAACGCAAAGTGCCGCAGCCTCCAGCGTCATTTCGGCCGGCTTAGGCTTTCGGCCGAAGCAAGCCCGCCCGTTATCCTGGAACCCGGTTAGCAGCCGGCCCG
>VAZR01000089.1 GCA_005888515.1 Alphaproteobacteria bacterium
AAACCGATCGTGCCGGCGCCGCCGGTGATCAAGGCGATCTGGCCGAAAAGCGGCTTCTCCTCGGCGCGGCCGAGCTTCGCCTGCTCCAAGGACCAGTATTCCATCTCGAACAATTCGGCCTCGGACAGCGACTCGAACCGGCCGACCGCCTCCGCGCCCGTGACGGTCTCGATCCAGCTCTCGGCGATGTCGGCCGCTATCGCGGCGTCCTTCGCGCTGCGGCCGAGACCGAACAGCCCCTGCCCCGGCACGAGAACGACCCGGGGCATCGGGTCGAGCTCGCGCTTGTCTCCTGCCGAGGCAGCGTTGTGACGCGCGAAATAGGCGCGGTAATCCGTCACGAAGCGCTCGACCGCCTGGCGCGTCTCAATCGCGAAGCGATCGAGATGGCCGCGTTCCGGCGAGGGCAGGATCAGCGGGTAATTCTTGGTGCGGATCGTGTGGTCGGGCGTTGCAACGCCGGCGAGCCCGTAGCGCTCCAGCTCCGCGCCGTCGACAAAATCGCGCACCGCCCGCCCGCCGCGGAAATCGAGCACGAAGCACCGGTAGAGACCGATGGTTCTTGGATCCGGAATCGCGCAGGCGCCGCGCAGGATCGGCGCGACTTCGGCAGGACCGGCGATGTCCGGCGGCAGCGCGCTTACCGCGAAGACCGGGTTGCGGCCCTGCGCAATGCGCTGCTCGGCGAGCGTGACCATCTCGATCATCCGCTCGTAGGCCTCGGACGCGGCGTCGGCGAAGGTGACGATGCCGTGCTTCGTCAGGATGAGTCCCACGACGTCGGGATCGGCCTCGAACGCTGCGGCCGCCGCCTTGGCGAGCGGCAGCCCCGGCCGGACATAGGGCACGATGCCGAGATGGCGGCCGAACACCTCGGCGCAAAGGCCCATGCCGTCCGGCTGGTCGGCGAGGCTCAGTACGGCGACGGAATGCGTATGGTCGACATAGCGGTGCGGCAGAAAGGCGTGCAGCAAGGCTTCGACCGATATGTTCGGCGATGCCGGATCGAGGAGAGCAGCGCGCGAAACGCGCACCATCTCTGCGTCATCGAGCGCCTCACGGCGGCGCAACGCGCGCAACGGGGCGAGGCGGACCGCGGGCAGGCCTTCCGGCTCCAGCGCGGCGAGGTCCCAACCGCTGCCCTTGACGCACAGAACTTCGGCCGACTCACCGAATATGTCTGGCAGCACGGTTTTAACCGACGTGTTGCCGCCGCCATGCAGAACCAGGCGCGGATCACCGCCGAGGAGGCGCGAGCCATAGACGCACAACGCCACCTCGGAAGCGACACCGACCTCGGCGTACCGCGCGACGATTGCCTCGGCATCGGCGTCTGACCATAGGCTCTTCACGTCGGCTATTCCCGGTTCCGCCAGCCCATCACCGGTCCGTTATAGCACCGGTGCGGCCGTCCTCCGACCGGCCCCGTCTGGCTGCATTTGCAGCGGATTTGCAGCCAGCCTTCTCCAGTACGCCTCTCCCGGAGGCTACCCGCTCCACCCTGCATCTGCAGGGAATTTGCAGGCCGACGAGCTCCAAACCCCACCTGAATTGCCTATGTCCGCAGCTCAATGTTGCCTATATGTTCGAACGCCCGGCCGATATCAAGGGAACTGCCGACGCGGGTAGTGTCTCAGTTTCAATGTAACAGCCCGCTCAGGCGTGCTGACTGGCGTGGTGCCGGCAATCGACATTGGCGCAAAAAGTATCCCCCAACCGCGGAAGCCCGTGCAATTGCACGACCGACAGGCTCCCATGCCCGATGTTAGCGCTGGTTTGACACTTGGAGCTGTGTCGCTGCCGTCCTCGCTTTCGCTCAGATCGGTTCGGAGTGTGCCTTTTAAAGCGAAGTCCGCCAAAATGACCCGGGCAGGAATTGGAAACCCGTTATTGATTTATAAGTCAATGCGTGCTGAAATCAACAGGCTGATCGATGATGGCAAGCTATTCGAACTTAACCCTTTGAACGAAAAAGATAACCGAGTCCGGACAGTGATAATGTCTCGGGAAATCAACTCGTTGGTATCGGGGCCGTGGGCAAGCGCTGAGATGGCGGCGCGATGCCTCAGATTGCGAGCTGAGTTGGAAAACTTCATTAGCGCAGAGGAGATCACCGTTTGCTGGGAACCGTTCGAGGCTGATGTGGAGCAAATTGGTCGGCTTGATCCGCCACACTGGGGCGTATGGGATCTGCGATCGCGCGATCCTAAACCCGGTTTGCGAGTTTTCTTCCGATTTGCCGACAAAGACGTGGCTATTTTTTTCACATGCAGCCCGCGCTCACTCAACGTGAGCTGGTTAGATCGCCTTCCGCTATTTGATCGCAAATCTCGGGAATGGAAGTTAGCGATAGCGGACTGCCTAGCGGAGTGGAAAACGCTCCTTCCCAACCATGAGCCAATTAATGGGAGTCACCTCAGTGATTACATCACAGGCGGCACCGTTCTTCGCTGAACTAGCTGCGGGGCACGCGGGTCCTCCGATACCCGAAGAGAAATTAGTCTATTTTCGAACGCGGTCTCGCAATCGCCTGTTTCATTTCATCCTTAGCAAGTTCGTAGCAGAGCAAAAAAAAGGACTGACTAAGGCCGCGCTCGCTCGCCGTATCGGCAAGTCGCCAGAGGTTATTAACCGATGGCTTGGGTCTCCGAGTAACCTTAGAGTTGACAGCATCAGTGATCTGCTGATCGGGATCAGTGCGGAAGAGCTAGCGCCCGCCTCAGAGCTCCTTTTGGAACAGACTGCTCGGAATTATCGGCCCTGGGATGACGGGGAAATCAAAATCGAGAAAGTCGAAACTAAGACATCCGCCGAAACGGTTAAGCTGTCATTGCATAAGGCAGCCTAATGCGCCCAATAACTGCAATAGCGCTCTTCTGCGAGGATATCCGGGAAGAGCAACAGGGAACATCTACTATAATCGGGGTGCTGCCGGATAATTTATCTGTCGGGCCTGGCCCTGGGTTTCTGCCAAAGCTTGCTATTTACCTCCGAATACAAATTGATCATGCAGTCAACGTGAATACAATAAGGGCCAGGATCATTTTTTCGGATGGGCGGGAATTGGACATGGCCCCTTTCGATCTAGGATCAGTCGAGATTGCCAAGAAGGAATCAATACAAAATTCAATTTCATATACGGGTTTGGTTGGTAAGGCGATAATAGCGCCGGTGTCCATTCAGGAGTCCGGAAAGGTTGAGGTAATCATGACCGTCAATGATGAGGAATTTGTCTGCGGGACACTCAGGTTAATTGTCTCTGACCCCGCCCCAAGCGGCTCTTAGCGGCCTTCTGGGCTATTTTCCTGTCGCCGTTCCGCCGCGCCCGCGCCTTCCCGCCCGCGCCCAGCTCGGCGGCGGCGCTTTTCGCGCGGTCCAGCTCCTCCTCTTCCTCGCCGGTAGCGATGCGCATCACCTTGACGGACATGCTCCGCGCGGGCCTTTAGGCATAGCGCTGAGACCTCGTCACGCGCTTGTTCCCCTTGCAGATGGCGCAAGTGCCTTCGGCTTTCCCGAAGTCACGTGTCAGCCCTAGAATTGACGTGAGTTGGTTGATGTTCTCCCTTGCGATGTTCGTTGCCTTGGCAATGCAATCATCGCAGATCGGTTGAGGCGTGTGCTCCACTAGAAAGCCGTACACGCGCTCAGCATAGGTCGTGCCCGTGCCGGTTCGTCGGGAAAGGGAAAAGGTTTGGAACGACTGATCGCTCATCGCGCCCCCTTGCTTTCCGCTAAGCATATGGGATCGGAGCGGCCGGCGCGATAGCCGCGTCAACGGCCTTGGATTTCAAACTGAGACACTACCCCGACGCGACCGAGGGGGCCGGCCCGAAGCTGTTGCGCGGATAACGCAGGATTAACTCTAAATTGAAATAGGTTCTCAAGATTGATCGGCTATCGTTTCGGCCATGCCCATCATGGCACCAAGCGAAATCGCCGGTCTGCTCACGCTGGGGGCAATGATCCTCGCGGCGGTCACGGCGCTTCTGCTCTGTTTGCAGCGCCCTGATGATCGGCTGCAGCCCGCGGCAATGCAGGGGGAGAACGGGCCTCGGCCGGACCTGAACCGAAAACCGGCGCCGAGACTGCCGGCCCGCTGACGCTCCGCTCGCCTCACAGGACCGGCGGCGCGCCGCAGCGGCGATCCGGAGTCACATTTTTGGCGCGGCCGAGATACCCATGCAAATCGAAGGGACGCCGGCTCAGAACTTCTGCTGCTTCGGCGGGCGGGTCGGCTTGACGTCGGCGGGGTCGCCGACCACGGCGAAGCTGAGCGCTGCAGGGTCGAACATCTTTTTCGCGACGGCGCGCGCCTCGTCCAAGGTCACGCTGCCGATCAGCCCGGCGCGGCGGTCGAGGTAATCGATGCCGAGCTTGTCCTGCTGCATCTGCACCAACACCCCGGCGATGTGCTGCGTCGAGTCAAGGCCGAGCGGGAACGAGCCGGTCAGGTAGGTCTTGGCGTCTTCGAGCTCGGCCGCGGTCGGGCCCTCCTCCCGCATGCGCTGCCATTCATTGCGGACCAGCGCGATCGACTCGCCGACCCGGCCGTTCTCGGTCGCGACGCTGCCGACGATCAGCCCGGCATGACGGTACGGCACCAGCTGGGTCGTGACGCCATAGGCAAGACCCCGCTTCTCGCGGATCTCCTTCATCAGCCGGCCGCGAAACCCGCCGCCGCCGAGGATGTCGTTCAACACATAGGCGGCGTACCAGGCCGGGTCGTCGCGCTTCGGCCCGGTCTGGCCAAAGGTCACGACGCTCTGCGGCACCGCGGCGCGGCTGACGACGAGGGCGCCGTCGTCGAGTGGCTTGGCCTCGGCGATCTGGCTGTCGTCGCTGCCGAGCGGCAGACCGCCGAACACCCGATCGAGCAGCGCGGCGGCCTCGGCTTTGCCGATGTCGCCGACGATGCCGATCGTCAGCCCGCGGCGGTGGAAGCGCTCGGCGGCAAAGGCGGCGAGATCGTCGCGGGTGATCGCGGCGACGCTGGCCTCGGTACCCTCGACGCCGCTGCCATAGGGGTGCGCCTCAAACGCGTCGTACATCCACAGGCGGCCCGACAGCGAGCGCGGGTTCTTTGCCTGGCGCGCCAGGCCCGCCAGGATCTCGCCACGGATGCGCTCGACCGCATCAGGCGCAAAGCGCGGCTCGGCGAGCGCCACGCGCAAGAGGTCGGCGTTACCGGGCAAATTCCGCGTCAGGCTGCGCAGGCTGCCGTCGAACTCGTCCTGCGCGGCGGAGAACCGCAGCTGGCCGGCGAGATCGTCGAGCCGGCGATGAAACTCGGCATGATCGTAGGGCCCGGCCCCTTCATCGAGCATTGAGGCAACCATCGAGGCGGTGCCGCTTTTGCCGGCGGGATCGAGCGCGGCGCCGCCCGGGAAGGCAAAGCGGATCGTCACGACCGGCACCGAATGGTCCTCGACCAGCCAAGCCTCGACGCCGCTGGCGCCGGTCACCGGCTGGATCTGCATCGCCGCCGCGACGGGCGGCAAGGACACGACAAACAGCAGCAACGCAGCGAGGAGGATCATCGCCTTGGCCTGACTGGGCACAGCACGCCAGCGTAGCGATCCGGCCCCTTCCTCGTCGTCCCGGCGAAGGCCGGGACCCACTAATCCGCGCCCGAGACGGTTGAAGAGTGGATCCCGGCCTTCGCCGGGACGACGGTTAATGGGCAGCAAAAACCGGTTCATGACGTGCGCTCCGGCAGCAGGATGCCGGTCGCGGAATTGCGCTCGACCAGGACGGCGCGGGCGGCGGCCTGGACCTCGTCCGGGGTCACCGCGCCGATCTTGTCGGGCCAGGCGGCGACGTCGTCCAGGTTGCGGCCGAGCATCAGCGCCGTGCCGATGATGTTGGCCGGGCCGGAAAGGCTGTCCTGCGAATAGATCGCGCTGGCCTGCATGCGCCGCGCCGCGCGCGCCACCTCGTCGGGCTCGACGCCGTGCTCCAGGATGCGATGCAGTTCGGCATCGACCGCCGCTTCCAGATCGGCGATCGCGACGCCCGGCTTCGGCGTCGCGTAGACACCGAAATCGGCGAGGCCGAGGGCCGACGGCGCGTATCCGGCGCCGACCGTCAGCGCCAGCCCCTTGTCGAGCACCAAGGCCTGGTTCAGCCGCGAGCCATCGCTGCCGGCGAGGATCTCGGCCAGAACCTGCAGCGCATAGGCGTGCTGCGTCGCCCCGGCGCGGTAGCTCGGCGCCAGGTAGTAGCGCCGCCAGCTCGGCTGCGCGACCCGTGCGCTCTTCATCTCGAGCCGGATCGAGGCGTGGTGCGGCGGCTCGTCGAGGCGTATTCGCGGCGGCACCGGGCGCGCCGCCAGCGGGCCGAAATGACGCTCGGCCAGAGTGCCGACCTCGGCGGTCTCGACATCGCCGGCGACGATCAGGACCGCGTTATTGGGGGCGTACCAGTCGCGATAGAAAGCGAGCGCGTCGGCGGTGCCGAGCCCGTGCATCTCGTGCTCCCAGCCGATCGTTGGGTTGTGATACGAGGCATTCAGGAACAGGGCGGCGGTCAGCTGCTCGCGCAGCAACGCACTCGGGTCATTGTCGATGCGCATGCGGCGCTCTTCGAGAATGACGTCGCGCTCCGGCAACACCGCCGCATCGTCGAGCACGAGACCGGTCATGCGGTCGGCTTCGAGCCGCATCACCAGATCGAGGCGGTCGCGGGCGACGGTCTCGTGAAAGGCCGTGTAATCCTCGGTCGTGAAGGCGTTATCGCGGCCGCCATTCTGCGCGATGAGCGCGCTGAACGCGCCCTGCGGGTTGGCGCGCGTGCCCTTGAACATCAGGTGCTCGAGGAAATGCGCGATGCCGGATTTGCCGCGGGGGTCGTCGGCAGCGCCGGTCTTGTACCAGACCATCTGGGTGACGGCCGGGGCGCGGTGATTGGGGATCACGACGACCTGCAGCCCATTGGCCAAGGTGAAGGTCTCGGCCCCGAAACGCTGCGCTGAAGCCGGCGCTGCGATGAGCAGCAAAAACCCGAGAACGACTATCCAACTGCGCCAGAACCGGCGCATTCCGAAATACCCCCGAAGGCTACTCAATAGACCCCCTTCAATGTCGTCGTCTCGCGCTTCTCGACCCCCGCGCCGCCCTGATCGCCGCCATAGCCGAGCAGCTTGTTCGACAGGCTTTGGTCACCCTGCTGGCTCGCATCGGATGCTTCGGCCCGGCGCAGCCCGCCTTCCGGCACGCGCAGCCCGGCGGCGGCCTGCTTGCCCGGCTCGCCGGGGCCGGCCGTGTCGATCGCCCGGCGCGCCTTCTCGGCGGCGGTGACCTCCTGCGGCCGCGCGGCGCCCGGCTGCGGCGGACGCAGCTCGAACTCGGGCGGGATCGTTAGCGGCGCGCGCGACTCGACGGCGAACTCGTCCGGCCCGGTACGGTCAATGCCGACCACCTGCCGCAGACTCTGGCAGCCGCACAGCAACGCCATTGAACAGAGCGAAGCAACCGCAAGTAGAGAAAGGCCCTGCCGTTTAAAAGCGGCCTTAACAACCGTCATCGCGAGAGATCTTCCCTCCCCTTTGCTTGCGGCGCGGCGCGGCGCAACAGCAAGCCATCCAGCAACATTGCCGCCACCCCGAGGCAAATCGCGCTGTCTGCAAGATTGAACGCCGGCCAATACCATGCGCCGACATGAAAATAAAGAAAATCGATGACCCCGCCGAGGCGCAGGCGGTCGACGACGTTGCCGATCGCGCCGCCGATGATCAGGCCGATCGCCACGGCCAGAAAGACCGAGCGCACCCGATAAAGCCAGACGACCAGAACGAGCACGACGACCGCGGCGAACACCGAGAAAATCCAAAAGCCGAGGGCGGGCTGACCGGGCTGGTTGAAAAACCCGAAACTGATGCCGCGGTTGCAGGTCAGCACAAAATCGAAAAACCCGGTCACCGGAACGAGATGATTGCCGCAGCCGGATTCGCCGAAATAGTTGAGCACCGCCATTTTGCTGATCTGGTCGAGCAGCGCGGCGAATGCCGCGACGGCGAGGCCGAGAGCGAGCATCACCCGGTGGCGGCCAGGGGCGCACCGGCGCCGGCGCCGCGGTCGATGACTTCGGCGCAGCGCTGGCAGAGATCGTCATGGCCCGGCACGTGGCCGACCTCCGGCAGGACGCGCCAGCAGCGCTCGCAGCGCTCGCCCTGTGCCAGCGATACGACGACGCCGACATCCGCGACATCCGGCAGGGTGAAGGCCTCGGCCGGCGGCGGCGCGGCCTGCACGGTACCGGCCGAGGTGATGCACAGCTCGGCGAGATCGACATCGGCGAGCGCGGCGACGAGCGATGCCGGCCCGAAGATCTGCACGGCCGCCTGCAGGCTTGAGCCGATGCGCTTCTCGGCACGCTCGACTTCGAGAGCGCCGGTGACGACACGGCGCAGGTCGCGCAACCCGGCCCACCGCTCTGCCAAACCGGGGTCGTGCCAGGCCTGCGCCACCTCGGCAAACAATTCGAGATGGACGCTGCGGCCAAGTTCTTCATTAGCTGGGGCATCGCCGTAGCGCGCGAGCCAGGCTTCCTCGGCGGTGAAGCACAGGATCGGCGCCAGCCAGCGCACCAGGCAGTCGAAGGTATGGTTCAGCACCGTGCGGGCCGCGCGGCGGCGGATATCGTCGGAGCCGTCGCAATAGAGCCGGTCCTTGCGGATATCGAAATAAAAGGCACTGAGATCGACCGCGCAGAAATTATGCAATGCCGTGAAAAGGCCGTGGAAATCGTAGTCGGCGATTGATTGCCGGACGAGTTGGTCGAGCTCGGCGAGACGGTGCAATACCCAGCGCTCCAGCTCCGGCATTTCCTGCCTCGCCACAGCCTCCTCCGGGGTGAAGCCGGCCAGCGCGCCGAGCAGGTAGCGGCGACGACCCAGATCCGCAGGATGTCGGCGCCGCTCTGCCGCATGATGTCCTGCGGCGCGATGACATTGCCCAGCGATTTCGACATCTTGCGCCCGTCCTCGTCGAGCACGAAGCCATGCGTCAGCACCGCCTCGAACGGGGCGCGGCCGCGCGTTCCGCAGGCCTCCAACAGAGAGGAATTGAACCAGCCGCGATGCTGGTCCGAGCCTTCCAGATAGAGCGAGGCCGGCCATTTCAGCTCTGGTCTTTTTTCCAGCACGAAGGCGTGCGTCGAGCCGGAATCGAACCACACCTCGATGATGTCGGTGACCTTGTCCCACTCGGCGGGGTCGTACTGGTTGCCGAGAAAACGGGCGGCCTCGGCCGAGTACCAGACATCGGAGCCCTCGCGCTCGACCGCGGCGGCGACCCGCTCGATGACGGCGGCGTCGCGCAGCGGCTCGCCGCTCTTGCGGTTGACAAAAACCGGGATCGGGACGCCCCAGCTGCGCTGGCGCGAGATGCACCAATCCGGCCGGTTTTCGACCATCGCCGCGATGCGGTTGCGGCCCTGCGGCGGGACCCAGTCTGTGTCGTCGATCGCCTGCAACATGGTTTGCCGGAGGCCGTTCGCCTCCATGCTGATGAACCATTGCGGCGTGTTGCGGAAGATCAGCGGCGCCTTCGACCGCCAGGAATGCGGGTAGGAATGCACCAACGTGCCACGCGCCAAGAGACCGCCGGCGGCATCCGACCGTGTCGGGTACCGGCAAGCCGTTCGCCTGACCGAGCTCCCAGTCGTCGGCGCCGTGTCCCGGCGCGATATGCACGAGCCCGGTGCCGGTATCGGCGGCGACAAAATCGGCGGCGAGCAACGGCACGGGGAAATCATATCCCTGGCTATGCAGCGGGTGACGCGCGACCGTGCCGGCGAGCGCCGCGCCGGGGAAGCGCGCCTCGACCATGTGCGCCGCGATGCCGGCCTGCTTCGCGGTCTCCTCGATCAGCGGCACCGCGACGAGCAGCTTTTCGCCGGGTTGGGCATGGCTCTTCTCGCCGGCGGCATCGACGCGCACGACCGCGTATTCGAGAGCGGCGCTGTACGCGATCGCGCGGTTGCCCGGCAGCGTCCACGGGGTCGTCGTCCAGATCACCGCCGCCGCGCCGGCCAGCGCCGGGAGGCTCGGCTGCACGATCGGGAAGCGCACCCATACCGTGTTCGAGCGATGGTCGTGATACTCGACCTCGGCCTCGGCGAGCGCCGTCTGCTCGACGACCGACCACAAGACCGGCTTGGCGCCTTTGTAGAGCCCGCCATTGCACAGGAACTTGCCGAGCTCGCGGACGATCTGCGCCTCGGCGTCGAAGCTCATCGTCGTGTAGGGGTTATCCCAATCGCCGATCACCCCGAGCCGCTGAAACTGCTTTTTCTGCTCCTCGATCCAATGGGCGGCGAAATCGCGGCATTCCTGGCGGAACCGCGCGATCGGCACGCTGTCCTTCGACTGCTTCTTGGCGCGGTATTTCTCTTCGACGATCCACTCGATCGGCAGCCCGTGACAGTCCCAGCCCGGCACGTAGGGAGCGTCCTTGCCGAGCATCTGCTGCGCCCGGTTGATGACGTCCTTCAGGATCTTGTTCAGCGCGTGGCCGAGATGCAAATCGCCATTGGCGTAAGGCGGCCCGTCGTGAAGCACGAACTTCTCGCGGCCCTTGGCGGCGGCGCGAAGCTTTTCGTAAAGGCGCGTTTTCTGCCAGCGCTCGACGAGCTTCGGCTCGAGCGTCGGCAGGCCGCCGCGCATCGGGAAGTCGGTCTTGGGCAGAAAGACGGTCGGACGGTAATCCGTTGGCATGATCAGCCCGTGGAATAAAGGATGCGATTAAAGGAAAGCGCCCCGATCCTCAACCGAGGACCGGGCCGATAATTCGCCGCATCCGCTCCAGACCAGCCGTCATGCCGGTGATATAGCAGCGCGCCCCGTCAGTTTCGAGGGCGTTGCCGAATTCAGGACCGCCGGCCTCTGGCCGGCATGCCGGCGGGACGCCGGCGCTCCTTCAGGAGGGCGCAGCCAGGATCTCGCGGGCTTTGGCGGCGTCGGCGGCGATCTGGGTTTTCAGGGCGTCCAGGCCGGCGAATTTCTTTTCCGAGCGGATGAACTCGATCAGCGACACGCGCAGGTGCCGGCCGTAGAGGTCGGTGTCGATGTCGAAGAGGTGCGCTTCGAGGCGCGGCTCGGGGCTGCCGACCGTCGGGCGCAGACCGATATTGGCGACGCCGTCGATCGTGCGACCGGCGAGCGGGTCGTCGGGGCCGTCGCCGCTGACCCGCACCGCATAGACCCCGAAGGCCGGCCGCAGGTACTCGCCGAGCCTGAGATTGGCGGTCGGGAAGCCGATCGTGCGGCCGCGCCGGTCGCCCTCCATGACTCGCCCGTCGATCTCCCAGAAACGGCCGAGCTGGGCCGCCGCCTCGCGCGGCTTGCCGCTGCGCAACAGCTCGCGGATGCGGGTCGAGGAATAGGCCGCCGCATCCGGCCCGTGCACCGGCTCGACGACGGTGACCCCAAAGCCGTGCCGCGCGCCCATCTCGCGCAACAGCTCGGGGGTGCCGCGGCGGCGATTGCCGAAGGTGCTGTCGTGGCCGACCACGATGTGGGTCAGCCCGATCGCGCCGAGCATGACCTCTTCGACAAAGGATTCGGCGCTTTTCTGCGCAAAGGCTGCGTCAAAATGCTGGACAAACAGCAGCTCGACCCCGAGCCGCGCGATCTCGCGTTCCTTGACCCGGAACGGAGTCAGCCGGTACGGCTCGCCGCCCGGCATGAAGACGCTGCGCGGATGCGGCTCGAAGGTCAAGACGCCGGCCGGCTTGCCGTCGGCGTGGGCGCGCTCGCTGGCCTGTTTGATCAGCGCGGCGTGGCCGAGATGCAGCCCGTCGAAATTGCCCATCGCCAATACCGCGCCGCGCGGATGGGCCGATCCGGAACCGGGATGGCGGATGATGCGGAGCACGGCGACAGCAATGGCCTTGGGGTTGGCGGGGTGGTCGGCCGCGAAAATAGCCGGTGCGGCGACGGGAGGATAGCCCGCGTCGGCCGGGCACGGCTCGATTCAAAGCTGCATCCCTCTCCAGCGTCCTTCGGGAACGCACCCGGGGGGCGCTCCTCAGGATGAGGTGGGTTGTTGATGGCATCGAGAAAGACCCTCATCCTGAGCGCGAGCGGAGCGAGCAGTCGAAGGACGCAGGGTGCCGATCCAGAGTTCAGTTGAAAACGGCGCCGCGCCGTTGCGCGAGGCCTGGTATTACGCGGCGCCGGGTCGGCAGCTGCGGCGGGGCAAGCTGCTCGGCCGCAGGATGCTCGGCGAACCGATCCTGCTCGGGCGCGACGAAGGCGGGGCGGTGTTTGCGCTGCGCGACATCTGCCCGCATCGCGGCATGCCGTTATCGGCCGGGAATTTCGGGGGCGGCGAGATCGAATGCTGCTACCACGGCTGGCGGTTCGCGCCGGATGGGCGCTGCACCGCGATCCCCTCGCTGGTCGACGGGCAGGACTTCGATCTCGCGACGGTCAGCATCGCCCGCTACCCCGCAAGCGAGGTGCAGGGCAACGTCTGGGTCTATTTCGGCGAGGACCCCGGCCGGGCACCGGAGATCCCGCGGATCGACGGCTTTGCCGAATCGGCCGCGCCGCGACTCATCGAAACGATGCGGTTTGGCGTCGCGATCGACCATGCGGTGGTCGGGCTGATGGACCCGGCGCACGGCCCGTTCGTGCACCGCGCCTGGTGGTGGCGGTCAAAGCATTCGGTGCACGAAAAGGCGAAGGAATTCGCGCCGTCCCCCTGGGGCTTCACGATGAGCCGGCACGCGCCGTCGAGCAATTCTCGGGCCTACCGCCTGCTTGGCGGCGCACCGGAAACCGAGATCGCGTTCCGGCTGCCCAGCGTGCGCATCGAGCAGATCCGCACCGGCCGGCATGCGGTAACCAACCTG